>JALUTL010000100.1:0-4481 GCA_027016475.1 Candidatus Heimdallarchaeota archaeon | reverse complement strand
AAGGTGAAAAAAGACGACAGCGTGTTTACCATCAAATCATTCAAAGTCTACTACGGAGAATGTTGATCCGTTGCAAGATCCCGGGCAACAAAAGATGACCTGTACGTTGTCGAGATTTCAGAACTTGATCTGAAACCAGGCGACATAAAGTCAAAAAAGGGGATTTTCTTGCTTTACAACCTTCAATTGCTCATGAAAAACAATTTACAAGGACGATTGAACAATTGGATAACAACTGAAAAGAACCTGTTGGGGCTATATGACTACCGGACAACGGAAGACGTTGCAGAATCCGTTTTCAGAGGACTTGATCAATTCTCCTTCTAATCAGTCATTCTGTTAAGTTTTCTTCGGAAGAACCTTGTCGATTTTTTTATAATACCGATCCGTTTGCCTTCAGCAATCCCTGCTGATAGTTGTTTCAATAAATCCTCTACAGTCTCGCATTCGGAAAGACGCGTATAGGCAGTTCCAAACTCAGCAGACCGATGCGAATCAGAGTTGCCAAGTTGAATGTCAAACCTTCCCCTTGCAAATCTTTTTGCACACCAGTTTGGATATCCCAATAAGGAAGAGGCATTGAGTACTTCAACACCATCTATTTCTGCTGAAAGTATTTTCCTTCCCTTCCCTCCCCGAAAAAAATCAAATGGGTGAGCAGCAACGCAAAGCACCAAATCACCGCCACCTTTGGCAATCTCAACACTCTCCTTCATTGACAATCCAGAGGGAACCAAATCAGTCCAACCGTAAACTAGCAGATGACCATCCCTTGTGGAAGTTTCCTGACCAGGAACGAGCAACACTTCAGTTCTTTGCTGGAGCTTTCGAATTTCGGCATGGCTTTTGATTGAATTATGGTCTGTTATTGCAATTGCACCGAATCCCAATTGTTCAGCCCTTTCAATATATTTGGCAATTGGGACTGTACTATCCCAAGAATGTTCTGAGTGGAGGTGCAGATCAGCTTTCATGATTTTTCATTGAAAGGGAGCTATTTGTCCTTTTCAGTCGGTTCGCTCTCTCTTCTCTTCTTTCGTTGTTGGTATTCATACTCTTCTGGATCAAAATCATCGTACCTTTTCTGCATTGATTCAAACATTCGTTTTCGTTCAAATCGATAGTTTTCAACAAAAGAAAGGATTTCTTCGACCGTTTTCACTTTTTTCTCTTGCTCTCTTATCTCTTCATAGTCTCGGATGGCTTTTGCCAAGCTCAGTGGGTCGATCATTGCAACAGTATCCAAAACCTGAATGTCATACGGCTCTGCATCCATGAATGGGATATCGTATCTTTTCAAAATCGCTTCTGCTTCAGGAGAAAATTCGGTGTCCTTGAGAAAAACCATCCTAGGCCTAATGTCCACCAATTTATTGGCAGTTTGGGGCCCTCCACCATATGCGTCCAAAATAAGAAAAACATCCCCCTGTTTCAGATGGACTTGTTCTTCAAGCTTTTCAAGTCCTTTCTGTGAAAAAACCTCCAAAACTTTGACAGGATACTTTCCTTCCTGTAGACTAATCCAAAGTGCTTTTTGCAGGTTTTTGACACGATTTGCAAGGAATGCCTCCTTTCGGGTATGTTTGGCTATTGCCTCCCGAAGATACTGTATCTCCCGTGTTTTTTCTTGTACCAACTGCTTGGAAAGTGCATCGATTATATTTGCGTCCCTTGCCTTGTCCAATGCCTCATATATATTTCTGCGCTGTTTTCGCTCCTCATTGAGCATTGTTTCCAAATTCAGAACCTGCTCTCTAAGATAGGAAATGGTATTTTCACTGGCTGCCAAAGCCTGCAACAAGTTATTGATTCTATTCTGCAATTGGATCTTGACTTCATCCTGATATTCTGGTTGCTCAATCTCGGGTTTAAACTCCTCTTTGCTTGTCAGAGATTGAACGGCGGTAACCGCGTCGTTGATGGTTAGTCCCCTGATAACCAGAGATTTGGCCAAATCCTTTTCTTTTGTGCTTAATGACAAGCGGTCTATTTTTTCAAGTTTCGGCTTTAGAATATTGTACGCCTTGATTACGGCAGCCATTGCGTCCATCTCATGATTGTTGGAAGGGCTATGCCCCGATTGTTTGCTCAACTCTCTTTTGTCGATTTTTGATAGCTCAATTCTAGGAGAGAAGATTTTGGCATCAAAAGTGGCTGCAAGCTTCGATATCAAATGTGGAACGGGGTAAACATCAGCGCAGAACCCGACAGGAATGCCAAAAACCGATACATATTGGATGATATCCGATTTTGTCATCTCCCGTTTGCTGATTACATCCATGATTTCTCCGTTTAGATTCATTATCGCAATGCCAATTGTGGTTCCAGGGTCAATACCAACCAAAACTCTTTGCTGGAACGTCGGATGTTTCAAATCAAAATTCATGGACAACGGTTTTCTTACCATCACCTTTCTGGCTGGGCTTTCAAAGTTTACACGTGCAGGTTTGAGATTTACTCCTGAAAAGTATTCACCCAATTTTGTGCGGGGAAGAAAAGTGTGAAACTTGGCGAATTTCAGGCCATACTTGGTCTTTACTTCTACAATATCGTAGGCAACCTGATGATTGGACAGGATTGATTTTACCTTGGATGCCGCATGCAACACTACCTCTTCATTTTGTCTCGCATATCGTTGCTGTGACCATCCACCTTTACTTGTTCGCCTTGGCTGACTTACCTTAATAATTGTTTCATCTTCAAAAGGATCGATAATTGTTCCAATTCCCTTTTTGGCAAGAACTGCAAGTCCTCTGGCAGTTTGCACGGGATTGGCCTTTCCTCTGACCTTGATGTCATATTTTCTGAAAAGTGAGCTCAAGGGGATAACCTTGCCATTCTTCAATGAATTGACATGCACCAAAGTAGTCATTGGAGGAAGACGTTTGCAGAACTGTACAATATCCTCCTTTTTCATCAATATTTCTTGGGGATTGTCAGTTGCCAACAGCCGAGGCTGAAATTGATGAATCAACTGCATGAATTTCCTTCTATTGATGCTATCCCATTTCTTTGTAGCACCATCAGGCATCAGCAAAAAGGCTGCAACCTTTAGATCAACCTCATTAACATGAGAAGACATTGGAAGAATGTCAAAGCCCATTATGGGATAGCCATTTTCCTCATCGGACACGTCTAATCCTCACATGAGAGAATATAACTCAATAAATCCTGTTCATTTGGTGATATTTGACATTTTCTTTCGAAGAAGGTAACTATGTTGTGGACATCCCGCTCTAAGAGTTCCCGTGCGTTGGGTGCATCCCGCTCTATCGCCTGTGGCAAATCAATTACCTTTAGTTCACCTTCGGAGGTAATGATAATGTTGTATTGTGACAAATCACCATGGACAAAACCAGCTTTGCACCATGCATCCTTGATGAAATGAATGACATCTTCAAGGAACAGGTCAGCATCGTTCAATTTTTTGATGTCATTCAATATCAAGCCGTCAAAATATTCCATTACAATGATATGTCTATTGATGCCGTATGGCGTTGGAGTAGGTAACCCATACTCGTGGGCAAGTTGCAGCCATTTAAACTCCTCTTCGGCGGAGAGACGAGAGGCGTAGAGCGCAGAGAGGTGTCGCTTGTCGCTGGTGTACCGACGCTTCTTTCTGGTCTGTTGAAAGCTGGTATAGCCGACTCGATGAATTTTTATGATACAGGTGGTTTCGTCAGGCCTTTGGGCAAAAAAGACCTGTGATTCCTTGCCCACTCCGATCTCTTCACCCAATGCAACTATAAGTTTACTTTCGTAGAGTCGATCCAAAGCAAGAGCATCATAGCCCATAACAGTCAGTTCATACCCTGTAAAATGTCCAATCCATCTCCTAATGAGGCCTTTTTTGTGCAACCTGTCCAACAGGAACTCTGTTCTTTCCTGTGAAAGCTTTGTATACGAAATGATGCTCTCTATTGGAACATATTCGCCGTATCGCATCCCAATTTCAATGGAACGTAGAATTTTGTAATCAATTTTTTTCAAACCCTTTAGAAGAGTCGCAGCTTCGAGTGGCAATCAAATATCAATCATTCTTTCTTCATTTAATGGTTTTGATCCTACCTTCTTTATTTTCTACAGACAATCCCCACATCTTCAATCGGAAGATCTATTGGTTTACATTTGAAGCCAGCCTCTTCGCCAATCTCCATCAACAGCTCTTGAGATACCTTTTTTCCCAAGGCAGTAACAATTGCAAAACCGTCGGTATTTAGCAAACGATACATCTCCTTCATTCCCTTCAGCATGTCTGGAAAATTTTGGAGTGCAGTAAAGGAGACGATAAGGAAATAAGATCCTCTGCGAAATGGAGCTTTTTCCCCATCGCCTGCTATCCAATTGCAATTCTTTGCATTATTCTGCCCTACTCTCAAAAGGTTCGTGGACAAATCCATTAAATCAAGGGGAATCCGAACATATTTGGCGAAGAGACCGCTCCCTCCCCCAAAGTCCAGAATTTTTGGTGCAGGTCGAAT
>JALUTL010000099.1 GCA_027016475.1 Candidatus Heimdallarchaeota archaeon | reverse complement strand
GAATGATATTGGGATGGTGCAACCTATGGTTGCTAGGGAGTTGTTTGATGAGTATGGGTGGGAGATTGTGCGTCAGAAAGTGTATTTGAAGAGTGGGCGTGTTGGGGTGCGGGCGTATTCAAATGCGCCGGATATATTGGAGGTGGGGAAGCCTGGTCGGTTTATGGAGAGGATTTATTTGCTTGAGAAGAAGTTTTGATCGTTTGTGAGTTTGATGAAGAAGTATAGTTCTTCGAAGGGTTTATTGCAGGAGGAGCAGGTGGGGCCGAGGATTGGGTGGAAGGTGTTGGAGTCTTTGTGATGGTGGAGATAGAAGGTAAGGTCTTTGAATTTGGTATAATATAGATCGTTATCGAGTTTTATTGGTTTCATGCTTTGATTATAGCTTTTATGGGGTTGAATGGGAATGAAGAGAGGATTGTTTGTTTTTTTGATTAGTTTATTGGTGGGTTTCAAGTTTAGTGGGATCAATGTGAATTATGTACAATCTGGATTTACTCCGGATGGAGACCCACCTGGGTGTACGGATGGTGTAAACTGTCCTTGTGATAACATAGCCAATGATCCTACTTATGGTCCTAATTTGCTAATGTGTAGAGATTTTGACTCACCGTTGTATTATTCTGCAAATGCAAATGGAAATCCTGCCAACCTTGCAGATGGACATTGGGTAGATGATGCTGGAAATTATTGTTTTACTGCTGGTAAGAGAGGTGGGTGTTCATTTTGGTCTTATATGATGAGAAATGCTACAAATGGAAGGTTATGGCCTGATGGGTTTCCGACGAATCCAAAAATAGGAATTACCTGTTCATCCACAGGCGGTGGATGCAGTGTAATGGAATGGTGCTCTGTTAGACAAGGACAAGAAGTAGGATATAGTAAGCATTGTTGGGATGAAAATGATTCTGGCGGTAGATCTGTAGCTGTTGATATTGTCAAATATGATGAAGATTTTTATGACGATGTAACAACATTGCTTCCTCCAAAAGACCCTAGAACGGGAAAAAGAGGAGTAGTTTCTGGTAATCACGCGGTAGCACTTAGAAATGAAGCATTAAGGACTGCTGGAATTGTTTCTGGAGTTTCCATACCTTTTAGTGCAAATGTTGGGATTACAATGCTTGTTGCCTATGCTTCAAACCACGCATCTAGTGGTATTGCACAAGCACCTTGGAAACATGATGAATGGGGCCCATCAAACGGTGTATTTTTCTTGTTCGATTCAGAAGGAACAGGGATTCAAGATGATTTCCCGTTTGAACAGGCTGTACAGACTACTTTAACACAAGCACAGTGTGAGGCTTTAACATTTACAGATGGACCTGACCCATCTGTAACTGGACCTAAATTAAATAAAATTTGTTATAATAATAGTCTAAGATATCATGCTGATCCTACATTATATAGTAAAGCACTTGATTGGCCTGACCAGAATGAATGGAGATGTGTGCAAATAAGGTATACTGGATTAAGGACAAATAACATTTGTGTCACAGAATGGATAAGTGATGGAACTACAAGAAAAGTTATTATGGATTTTTGTGGATTGGACAATTCTTGGATTACAAATAATCTGGAATTTACTTCATACGCGATGAATAACTATGCCAATGC
>JALUTL010000098.1 GCA_027016475.1 Candidatus Heimdallarchaeota archaeon | reverse complement strand
ATTAAATTACTCATTGCAATATCTTTCCCAATGGATGAAGAACAAAGTTTGAACATTCGCAGATTTATGGAGAAATCAATGAACATAATTGACACCTTTGATCCAATGGAATTTGAAAGAAAAATTGCATCTGTAGATTCTATTCAAATTGACAACGGCAAATTCCCTTCCTCCTCAAAATCACAATTCCCTCCTTTGTTTGAGGTATATCTCATTTCACTCATCAATACAGCTGTAAAAATAATGGAGTCACTCAACAACAGAAGAGTACGAAAGATGAATGTGTATCTGAATGAGGAGAACGATTCATTAAGGTTCATTCAACTGGATCGAGTCAATGAACAGTCATGGAACCTAAGGTTAACGGATGGATAGGGATAACCCTTTTAATTGAACAGTTAGAAGTCAATTCATGAGCCAAAGAAAGATACAACAGACTGAGGATGCAATTTTTCTCTATTTTGGTATACTTGAAGCCTACAAGACTGTCGGGGAGGAGCTGTTGGGTGAGGGTGTTGTACACAAGCAAGTGATTCCTCGAATGGGATATTACATCGAATCCTTTCTTCCAGAACTTCAAATGGACAATTCCGACTTGAAGCAAATGGTTGATACCCTTTGGAACAAAATTGATCGGGCAATTGAAAATCCAGGGACAGAGTTGCAAATGGAAATGGAAGATGCGTGGAAACTTCGAGCAGTGATATTCGGATTTGAAAATGCCTTCCTTGAAATATTGGGTGATCAAGCAATAAAAGAATATGTTTTCAACAAAATAACGGATTACCTAGTCCACTACCTTCCACCAGAAATCACTTCTCAGAATGTGGATTTGAATCAAAAGCTCGAAATGTATTTGGATTATCTAAAAACCAACGGATTCATCAAGGCTGGTAAAGTAAAAATAAAGCAAAACCAAGTTGAATTTTCCGCAAACCACTGTGCATTTGCAAAAATCCATGATTCACCTGCCTATCGGGACGGAAAAACACGATACTGTCCTTGGGGTATGATTGCCAATTCTATTCTTGTCCATCACAACAAAGCTCCAATTGAATCAACTTCTACTCGCTTTACTACAAGAGGGAGCATTACATACTTAAAAATGCTTGAAGATTAAATGGGTATGGCATTCTATCCAATATCAACTATCGTCTTGATTGTGGAAATAGGGATTTTTGCAGCAGTGTTGCTTGGCGTTAAATATGCAAAACAACTGGACATAGAAATGCATCACATGTTTGTTTATCCTGCAGTTTTCCTTCAAGCAATAATTACGTTCTTTTGGATGTTTCCGAATGCGGCATTTTACGTCAGCGACCCGGAAAGTCCGGTAAAGGATATTGGGCTGTTTATTCTTGCTATCCATAGGATTTCAGGACTCATTGCACTTCTTTTGGCACTTTATTTGGTTGTATTCTTCCTTTTCAAACGATGGGAAAACTCAAATTTAAAACTGAACAGGAAGCTGATGCTTGCTACCTATTATTCGTGGATGACTGCATTTATCAGTGGTTTTCTGTTTTATTTTAGTATCCTTTTTGAGATTTAAAGAATCCGGCTTAAAAATTGCTTCGTTCTTTCATGTTTGGGATTGGTCAAGACTTCTTCTGGAGAACCTTCTTCTACAATTGCCCCTCCATCAACATAGACGACCCTATCTGCTGCCTCCTTTGCAAATCCCATTTCGTGTGTAACTACTACCATTGTCATCTGTCTTTTAGCCAAGTCTTCCATGATCTGAATAATCCCGCCAACCAATTCCGGATCAAGCGCGGACGTGGGTTCATCAAACAGCATCAGCTTAGGATTCATGGCCAATGCTCGTGCAATTCCAACCCTTTGAGCTTGGCCACCAGACAATTGGGCAGGATATGAATCGGCCTTGTCCTCGAGATCAACCATTCGAAGTGTCTCGTAAGCAATCTTCTCTGCTTCATCCTTGCTCATCTTCTTCACTTTTATTAGCCCTAAGGTAATATTTTGAAGAACCTTGAGATGGGTGAACAGATTGAAATTTTGAAATACCATTCCGATCTGCTCTCGAAGATGGTTTACATCGTATGACGGATCCAAAACATTTAACCCTTCAAAATAAATTTCACCAGCAGTTGGCTCTATCAACCTATTAATACATCGGAGCAAGGTTGATTTTCCAGAACCCGATGCACCAATTATGACAACAACCTCACCTTTGCTTACATCCATATTCACACCGTTCAACGCTGGAGGGTCCGTTGCATTGTATCTCTTTTCAAGATTCCGAATGCTCAAAAGTGGTTCGATCAAAATGATTCCTCCTTTTGAATTCCAAGTCCCGGGATTCTATACCTTTTCTCAACATATTGAAGCACCCTTGAAAGGGTCAAAGTAATGGAAAAGTAGAATAAACCTACTATCGTCCATGTTTCAAGCGTTCTAAATGTGCGAGATGAAATGATTCTTCCAGTTTGCGTCAGGTCAGAAACAGCTATGACTGAAACGAGACTGCTGTTCAAAACTAAATTTATGAACTCATTTGCCAATGGAGGAGTGATAACCCTAAATGCCTGAGGAAGGATGACATATGCCATAGCCTCAGGATAGGAAAGTCCAATTGCCCTAGCTGCTTCCAACTGTCCTTTTGGTATGCTTGAAATTCCAGCCCTTATTATTTCCGCTTGATAGGCTCCTGTATTCAAACTGAGAACGATTATTGCGTCCCATCTTGCCGTTGGATTGGTCCATGTTCCTTCAACCAAAGTTACAGAAAACAGCTGTTGAACTAAGGTTGGGTAGGCAAAACTCATGAATAGAATTTGTACTAGTAATGGTGTGCCCCTAAGTATCTCTACGTAGAGCACTGATGGTACACGAATCACTTTGTTCGAAGAAAGCTTCATGAGTGCTGCGATGACACCAATGATGAAACCAAAAAGCATTGAAAATATACAGATTTCCAATGTCGTGCGCAATGCATTCAGGAAGACATCCCAATTGTCAATCAACAGGAACCATGAATTGGTGGAAAATGTGCCCAAAAAATCAAAGACATTCCGAAAGCCATTGATGACAGCTGCGAAAAAGTCTATTATCGGATTGGCCATACAAATCACCACGTTGAAAGTAGATATATAGGCATTTTTTATAAATAATGGATTTTACAACTGAAGAACCACCATTCATGGGAATTCGACATTTATGATGGAAGAACTCACAAGAATTGGCCGTGATATTGATTACGTGAGTTTAGTGTCAGAGAATAGTTTAAATAAAACAATTTCTTCATTTTGAGTGGCATGTTTGAACAACATGCAGGTGAGAAAAGAAAATGAACAAAAAACTTTTGTTTCCAATTGCATTGGCATTTCTGCTGGCATTCAGTCTAGGTTCATCTCCTGTACTGGGTGATCAACTAGATGATATTATGGCAGCCGGAAAGCTTGTGGTTGGAAGTGACACAACCTATCCCCCATTTGAATTTATCAACGAAACAACAAACCAAGCCGTTGGTTTTGATGTCGATATTGCAAAGGAAATTGGGAAAAGGATGGGTGTGTCCGTTGAAATCAAAACTGTTGTGTGGGACACCATTATTCCTTCCCTGAAGAATGGGGAATTTGATGTAATTATTTCCGCTATGACAATCACTGAAGAAAGGTCTCAAGAAATTGATTTTTCAAGGCCTTACTACAACTCTTCCCAAGCAATCCTCGTTCAGGAAGGAAATCCAAAGAACATCAAGGGCCCTGAAGACCTGAATCAAACTGGTCTAAAAATTGGTGTTCAGACTGGAACTACCTCAGACATCTTTATTTCAAACTTCACAAACCCTGAAATTGTTAGACTTCAGAACTTCGATGATCTTTATCTCAAGCTCAATTTGGGAGAAATCGATGTCATCCTTGGTGATCTTCCTGTGGTTGCGTACGCAGCTGCTACAGGCGCCGTAAAAGGTGAAGTGGCAGCAACTTTCGGAAGTGTTGAACAATTCGGTATCGGTATCCGAAAGGGCGAAACTCGATTGTTGGACAAAATCAATGAGATTCTTAATGCAATGCTATCTGATGGCACCTATGACACCATATATGACCTTTGGTTCAGCACTGAAACAGGAACATCGACACCTACAACTCGATCCCCGTATTCAACTGAGGCAGTTTTCTTTGGCTTCGGTATCATGGCAATTTTTGTATCCATAAGAAGAAAACGCTTGATTTAAATTCAGAATTAATTTAAAACCATAAGAACTGTTTCATCCTATGAACACATTGTTTAATGTAGAAAGATATTTTGATGGGTATAAGTGGCATGAAGGCCCATTTCAAATTACACTCAAAGAAAAAATAATTCATGAAATCATCAAACAATCAAGCTATGTAGATAATCCAGACGGGTTGGATGTCAAGGGAAAGTTCATGTCGCCCCCACTTGTAGATGGACACACTCACCTGATTTTTGCTGGAGATAGATCTTTTGAGCTTCCACTTAAAGTGAGAGGTGCATCTTATGCAGAGATATTGGAAAAAGGGGGAGGAATATTAACGACGGTGGAACACACACGGTCAGCATCCGACAAAGAATTACTAGAATTGGTTTTGAAAAGATTGGACGTTATGATGAGCTTTGGAACACTTACGGTTGAAGCAAAATCAGGATACGGCCTGACTCCTGAAGAAGAATTGAGGTTGCTGAAGATATTGAATCAAGCAAATTCACAACATGCTGTAAATGTCATTCCTACCTACTGTGGAGCTCATGCATTGCCAAAGGATGTGCCAAGGAAAGAATATGTCGAACAGGTGATTTCAATTCTGCCTGAAATCAAGAAAAACGGCTTGGCAGTGTCAACTGATGTATTCTGTGATCGTGGCGCGTTTACAGTTGAGGAAACAGAGAGAATCCTGTCGGCATCGCTCGATGAGGGTCTCCCGATCCGAGTTCATGCTGATGAACTTGAATATACTGGGATAGGAAAGTTGGCTGCCGAAAAATACGATGCCCTTTCTGTGGATCACTTGCTCTTGGCGAAAGAAGATGACTTCGAAGCTATCTCTCTTACACAGACAGTCTCAATGTTCATGCCTGCGGCGCCCATAGGGCTATTCTCAGCAACATATCCATCTGGCTGGAACAAATTCCCGAATTTGACTATAGGGTTGGGAAGCGATTTCAATCCAAATAATCTGGTTGTATCCATGCAGACTGCAATGAGATTTGCAACCTTCCTGTACCGGATGCCGCCCCAGATGGCTTTGAAAGCGGCAACATCAGGTTCTTGGAAAGGAATAACTGGTGAAGACTTTACTCCATTACATGAAGGAAGCGAGGCTACTTTTGCATTGTGGGATGCGCCTACGATCGAATATCTATTGACACGAATGGATCAAAATATGCTCTCTCATTTGTTTGTAGAAGGCAAGGTTCAAGTCAATAATTCCTCTCCAAAAATATAATTCTGCAAACATCCTAAAGAAATCAGTCATAGTGAGACAAGAAATTTTTATAGATTGAAAACAAATGCATTTTTGTATGTCAGAAAAAACCATGGAGTTTTTTATTTATGATCATGATGAAAGAAAATATACC
>JALUTL010000097.1:8537-15461 GCA_027016475.1 Candidatus Heimdallarchaeota archaeon | reverse complement strand
GTCTTTGAATCAACAGCTTGAAAAGGAGAAAGCTGAATTGTTGAGTGTTTTGGATAGATGGGAAGATGAACTGTCAAAGAACAAGGATTTTGTTGCCCATCTGCAGAAGGAGGAGCTAATCAAATATTTGGAGCAGGTCTCTCATCTAACAAATTGGTAATTGCAAACTATCCAAAGATATTAGAGCAAAACTAAGATTATTTGTTTGTTGAAAACCATTGATGATATCCCCCTTTGGGAATGGATTGGTGGAGAAGAAACAATCGAAAAATTAGTAGATATCTTTTATTCAAAGATTGAGCAGGACAAGATACTCCGTCCTTTGTTCCCACAATCTTTGGAGCAAGGTAAACATTGGCAGAAATTGTTCTTGATACAGAGGTTTGGCGGCCCTCGACTCTATGAAAAAGAAAGAGGGGCACCTATGCTGCGCAAGCGCCATCAACCCTTTCCAATTGGACCAATTGAGCGAAACCAATGGGTCAAGCTGATGAAGGAATCATTGGATGAGGTTGGAATAGACAGTAATCATCAAGCAAGACCTTATTTGGATGTGTATTTTGAGTTGGTAGCAACAAAAATGATAAACAAGATTTGAGTAGTGCAAACATTTGTAAGAAAGCTCTTATAATCAGAAACAAATGGTCTTTTGTGTCCGACAGACCCAACCATGGCGGCGATCTGATTGCCAAAGGATTGAAGGAGCATGGTGTGAAATATGTATTCACATTAACGGGAGGACATATTTCGCCCATTCTTACTGGATGCGAAAGAATCGGAATTGATGTGGTTGATGTCAGAAATGAAGCAACGGCAGTATTTGCAGCCGATGCTGTATCAAGACTATCGGGGATTCCTGGAGTGGCTGTTGTAACGGCAGGTCCAGGAGTAACAAATACAATCACTCCATTAAAAAATGCCCAAATGGCTCAGTCACCAGTCATACTTTTTGGAGGAGCAACAGCCTTGGTTCTGAAGGGAAGAGGATCGTTGCAGGACATAGACCAGCATGCAATCGTCAAAAGCATCGTGAAGTGGCAGACCACTGTAAAGCGAGTAAAGGATATCCCAAACATAATTGCAAAGGCCTTTTATGAGGCATTGAGCGGGACACCAGGGCCAGTTTTTGTCGAAGTTCCCATAGACACGTTATATCCCGAACCATTGGTGAGGGAATTATATGGAATAGACCAAATCAAAGGAAACAGCCTGAACAAACGGATACTCAGATATTATCTCAAAAGGCAATTGAACTCCATCTTTAGAGGTGCAGATTTTGAGGCACCAATTAAAACAAAGAAACCAGCCATTCCTGTTGCCAATGACAAAGACATAAGAAAAGCCAAGTTAATGTTGACAAAGGCTCAAAGACCACTTATTGTTGTGGGCAGTCAAGCGATGCTCAACCATCCTCTCATCCCACAACTTCGTAAAGGTATTGAAGAATTGGAATTGCCAGTCTATCTTTCCGGTATGGCAAGAGGGTTAATGGGCGCCAACCACCCATTCCAATTCCGCCATAAACGGCGACGGGCGCTCAAAGAGGCAGACTTGATAATTCTATTGGGAGTGCCATTGGATTTTCGGTTGGATTATGGGCGTCAATTTGGACGGCACACAAAAGTGGTATCAATCAGCAGAAGCAAATCAGACCTGAACCTGAATCGTCTGATACGAAAGATTGATTTAAAGATACACGGAGACCCTGCTGATGCTTTTGTCCGTATCGTTAACCAACCTGTTGATCAGGATCAAGAAATAGCCAGATCCTATACCAATTCACAAGAGATGAGATCAGAGTGGTTAGAAATTCTCAGAAATAGAGAAGACAGCAGGAACAAAGAAATTGTTGAGATGGCAGGGCATCGCGGGGAAAAAGTAAATCCTCTGCACCTTTGCAGAAGATTTGAAGACCTTCTTCCTGAGAACAGCATTCTTATTGGAGATGGAGGAGATTTCATAGCTACTTTCTCCTATGTTGTACAACCAAGGGCTCCGTTATCATGGTTGGATCCTGGAGTGTTTGGTACGTTGGGATCTGGGGGAGGGTTTGCCTTAGGGGCAAAGAAAGTCTTTCCAGATAAAGATGTGTTTCTCATATATGGAGATGGATCGTTTGGCTACTCCTTGAGTGAATGGGACACATACAAAAGACATTCCATCCCCATATTTGGCCTAATTGGAAATGATGCAGAGTGGGCTCAAATAGCGCGAGAACAAACAGAGCTGTTGGGAAGCGATGTTGCCACAAAACTTTCCTATACCAACTACGACAAAGCCGTGCATGGCATAGGAGGGGCAGGTTTTCTAATAAAGTCTGACGAAGAAGTTATGCCAGTGCTCAAGGAAGCGATGGAAAGCTTGCAGGCGGGAAATCCAACATTGGTCAATGCATTCATTGCCAAATCTGATTTCAGAAAAGGATCCATTTCCATGTAGTGTCATCTTTCCTATGTTATTTAATTGAGATTGTTGCACAATTATTTGGTGACAAGTTGTGACAGAGGAAGGACGTATACGTGCCCCAATAGGAGTAATAATGGGGCATGTAGACAGTGGAAAGACCTCATTGTTGGACAAAGTTAGAAAGACAGCAGTTCAGGCAAGGGAGGCCAAAGGAATTACCCAACATATCGGAGCAAGCTTTTTTCCACGTGAAACTATTGAAGAGGTTGGGATGCCGCTTCATGGAGGTAAGATCAAGCTAAAAATTCCGGGAATTCTGATGGTTGACACACCAGGGCATGCAGCGTTCATGAATCTTCGCGCAAGGGGCGCTTCCGTTGCAGACATTGCAATTCTGGTAGTTGACTTAACCTCAGGATTTCAGGCACAGACCTATGAAAGCATTCAGACATTGAAGAGAAGGAAGGTTCCGTTTATTGTTGCAGCAAACAAAGTAGATCGAATACCGGGATGGAAGGGAATACAGAGAGAACCGTTTGTCAAAAGCTACCAAAAGCAGAATGTGACTGCAAAGGCATCATTGGACTCAAAAGTGTATGAAATCATGGGAGAATTAAGCCAACTTGGCTTTGAATCTGATCGGTATGACAAAGTGAAAGATTTTACAAAGAAAGTGGCAATCATCCCAACTTCTGCATTCACTGGTGAAGGAGTTGCGGATTTGTTTCTGGTTTTGGCAGGATTAACCCAACAATTCCTCATGAAGAAACTGACGACAACAGACAAGCCCGGAAAAGGCGTTGTGCTTGAGGTTAAGGAGGAGACAGGGCTTGGGACAACCTTGGACGTTATCCTTTATGACGGTGTCATTTATGCTGACGATCTGATTGTCGTTGGAGGGAAAGACGGTGCAATCATTACAAAAATGCGTGCCATGCTGGAGCCCAAGCCACTTGATGAGATGCGTGACCCCAGAGACAAGTTCCTCAAAGTAACAGAAGTGCACGCATCTGCCGGCGTTAAAATTATCGGTCCAGGAGTTGAGAACGCAATGTCAGGTTCTCCCCTCTACGTTGCAAAAGACAAAAAAGATGCAGAAAGATTGACAAAGCTTGTTGACGAAGAGTTGGCCGAATTTCAGATCAAAACCGATGAGGAAGGCATAATTGTCAAGGCAGATACGCTCGGTTCGCTTGAAGCCTTAGTGGGAATGATCAAGGAACGAGGAATTCCAATTCGTGTTGCGGACGTAGGGGATGTTGCAAAACGAGATGTGCTTGACGCCATAATTACAGCGAGAAACAAGCCAGAGTATGGAGCAGTTCTCGCATTCAATGTCAAGATTTCAGAAGATGTAGAAGAATATGCGGATGTAGAAGGCATACAAGTCTTTAGAGACAACGTCGTCTACAACCTGCTTGATCAATACATCGAATGGCTTGAGGAGGTGCAAGCTCAAGCAAGAAGGGAAGAACAAGGTTTGATAAAGAGACCGACCAAAATCAGGATTATGCCGGAATATATTTTCAGAAAAAGCAAACCTGCCGTTGTAGGTGTCCAAATTCTTTCTGGAGTATTGGAACCTAGGGACACCTTGATCAACAGTGAAAACAAACGAGTTGGAAGTATCCTTCAGATAAAGGATAACAATGAAAACATCAAAGAAGCAACAAAAGGACTGGAAGTGGCGGTAAGCATAAAAGGCCCTACTGTGGGCCGCCAAATTCATCCAGGAGACATTCTGTATGTCGATTTGAGAAAGAAATCTGCACTTAATCTGTTTACAAAGTACAATGATAAACTCACGGCTGATGAAAAAGAGACATTGAGTGAACTTGAAAAAATCAAAAAGAAAGCGGGGTACAAATTCTGGCCGTTTAGTACATCCCAATAGGGAAGATTCAAAAGGCATCAATGAAACATGCCATTATGGGTGGAATTCTATTTCTGAAAACAAGCAATCTGAAAGAGACTACCATATTTTACCTAGAAGTACTAGGGTTCGAGCTGTGGCTTACTCAACCCGAAATCAATATTGTCAAGCATGGCAACATGCTAATTGGGTTTCACCACCAAACCTCGGAATCTTCAAAATGCGGACTGATCACTGTGTTTTTTGAAACAAAAGAGGAAGTGGATAGAATGTATTCCAAACTTCATGCCTTGGGCTTAGTAAAGACGGAGCCAAAGGAAAATGAGAAATACAGAATTTACAACTTCTTTGCAACAGATATTGAAGGAAGAGATTTGGAGTTTCAGGTCTTCCTTCATGAACTCCCAACAATCTGACTTTAGGTTTGGAATTTAGCACGTATTGCTTCAGCCAAATGAAGCTTCATAACAAATCTTATTGCCAACCAAACACCTACAGAAATCCCGAAAACAATTACAATAAGTCCATAGAAATATGTAGCTGGATTGATTGTAGTTTTGAATGTCGCAAAGTCCTCAGTAGTAGTATTGATTAGAGCTTTGGTAACAGGTGGTACAAGTATGAAGTTGAAAAGGAATGAGAGGAACACTACGGAGTATATTTGTATGCCAATTAACTTGAAAATTGTTGCTTTGGTGCCTCCATTTGCACGAATGTTGACAAATTCCCGCTGCCTCTCCATTGTGTCGATGACAACTGCATTCACTGAGAATAGCGCAAGAACTAGAAATCCAATAAAGACAATGAACAGAAGGAAACCCAGCAATGCAGACATTAGGGTCAAGATCGCCTCTTGAGATTGAGACTTGCTCAAGACTGATTGAACTCCCAATGTGGAAGAAAGCAATTTGTCTGTCAACTCTTCATAAGTGAGTTGAGAGTTGCCCAATATTGCCTGTTTTACCAAGTCTGTTTCATGAATCTGCTGAAAATCTTCGTAAGGAACGATGATTGATGTATCTATCAATTCAGAAACTATTCCTGTGATTGGTTTTCTAAGAACGACAGATTTTCCGCTTGAGATATCTAAAACATGTAAAGAGAGGATATCGCCAATTTTAGCATTTATTCGGTTTGAAAGTATTTTTCCTATTAGAACACCACCCTTGTCAAAATTACCAGTCTCCAATGTAATCAAACGAAGTGATGAATTGGTAAGATACGATTGTAATAGAGCAGTGTGATTAGTCCCATCAAATTGAATCAATGTCGGCATTTTGAGAATTGGTTCAAAAATTATGCTTGAATCAATTTGGTTGAGTTGGTTTGAAAGCTGTTGAAATGATACAGGCTGTAGCAATGAAATTTCATAATCATAACGGATATTGTCGGAATAATATCCGTCAATCTGGGCGAACATGGAATCAACAAAGCCTATGCTAGACAATGCAAGCAATCCAGCCACCGAAATAGTCAATGCGGTAAACACAGTCCGTCTTTTTCTATAATAGAGATGACGGAATGGGATTCTTGCAATCATGCCAAGAGGTGCAGTCATCGTCTTTTCAAAATGATTCGGAGTTTTGAAAGACCCTAGTTCTTCCCTTTCACTCAAAGCCTGAACTGGAAGAATCGTCATAATTCGCCTAGTGGCAACCAGCGATGCAACTGTACCTGTTACGTAGGCGAGAATTAAAGGAGAAATTAAAGGAGAAATTGAGAAATGGACAAAAATCTCCGGAAGGCCAATTACAGAATTATACTCTTGCACCATACCATATGTCAAGATGTAAGATAGAGGGATGCTAAGGATTGCTCCAAGAGACGTTAAAATTAATGAGAATGCCAGATAATGCCGAATAATTTCCTTTTTGGTAGCTCCAAGAGCCATTAGGAGTCCAATAGTTTGTTGACCTGATCGAATTATCTTAGAAATCGTATCATAAATGATGAATACTGCTACAAACAAAACCACAATTCCAATTGCAAATGCTGTGTCACCCAATGCGTTAATGTCTGCATCCATCGTTTTGTAATCGGGTTCCTCTTCACCCTTTGTAACAGTAATTATATAGCCCCTTGATGAAAAGAACTCATTAACATTTGCAATTATTGCAGTTATGTCGACTTCACGAGAAGTTTTAACCACAATTTCATTAATTAATCCAGCCTTATCAAGAATCGTTTGCATTGATGTAAGATCCATCCAAACAGCTGCAAAACTCCCTTTTTCTGGAATTCCAGTCACTGGGTTGACATCATACTTGTATTCTGGAGAGAAAGCAATACCTACGATTTTGAGGTTGAACTCTGTGGCATTGAGCTTTATCTTCAAAAAGTCTCCGACAGACAAGTTTTGTTTCTCAATGAAGGACTTTCCTACTACGATCTCTGTGGAATTGAGAGTGAATGATCTCCCTTCGAGAAGATGGAGCCTATTTACTGACACTTGCTGAGCTGAAGCGGGAATCCCTGTAAATCTTGCAAAAAAATTATCCGAACCTAGCTTAACTACCATATTTTCAGAGAGTCTTGGGGTAATACTGTCGATACCTTCCAACTTTTTGAGATCATTGGTTATATTTGACGGGAAGTACCCAATAGAGGATATTCTAAAATTTTCATAATTCAGATCCTCCAAAACC
>JALUTL010000097.1:0-8527 GCA_027016475.1 Candidatus Heimdallarchaeota archaeon | reverse complement strand
ATAAAGAGAAATGGCCATTGAAAAAGACAGAACGACAATTATCGCCCGCCATTTCATTGAAAATAACTCTCGAACCAATTTTTTGCCCATCATACCCATATTGCTCACCTTTCGAAAACCTGTTCTATTCTTCCATCCCTCAGCTCAACAATTTTTGTTGCAAATTCCTTTAGGCCCAGGTCATGCGATACAAGAAGGAAGGTAGATCCTAGCTCTTCGTTCAAGGATTTTATAAGTGATATAATGTCTTTTCCGGTTTTGCTGTCCAAATTCCCGGTGATTTCATCTCCTAACACAACCTGAGGGCTTTTGGCCAAAGCACGAGCGATAGCAACCCTTTGCTGTTGACCACCACTCAGTTGAGATGGAAACTTGTCCATATGATCTGCAAGCCCCACCAGAGAAAGCATTTGTTCAGATTTTTTCATTACATCCTTTTTCTGGCCTGCCAGCTCCAATCCCAAAGCAACATTTTCTATGGTAGTCAATGAAGGAATAAGATTGTAGAATTGAAAAATCCACCCAATAAATTTGGATCTATATGTTGTCAACTCCTTTTCCTTCATTTGTGTTATATTGACACCATTAACAATAATTGTACCTTCATCAGGCCGATCTATAGCTCCAATCTGGTTTAATAACGTAGTCTTTCCAGAACCAGATGGACCAAATATCAATGCAATATCCCCTTGAGAAATTTCTAGATCAATATGGTCAAGGACTATTTGCTCCTGTGAGCCAGTTCTAACTGTTTTCGTCACTTTCTGTAATTTAATAAATCCATTCTTTACCATTGCTTCAATCACCTCTGATTAAGGCGATCACATGTTCTGTGATTTCCGCTATCTTTTCCTCTGTAAAGTAGCCTGGTCTCAACAAAGCCTGAAATCCCAATCCATCAATTAAGGCGATTAAAATTGTAATAGTTTTTTCATCGCCCAATCCTGCATTCTCGAAGATTGAATTCATGTTTGCAAAAAAGGATTCAACTATGACAAGCAATTTTGTTAAATTGTCACTGCCTGTAAGGGCAGTGGTCAAATCCAATAGGAGTAGAATTCCTTGATCTTGTCTGGCAGAAATCCCAAGAATAGATTTAATATGGCCTTCAATAATTCTCCAAGGGTCATTCTGATTTTCTGAAATTGTTTCCATCATCTTGATTTCATCTTTGAGAAATAAATCAACCATTTCCAACGCCAAATCCTCTTTACTCGAAAAATGATGATACAACGTCCCTTTTGCGATGTTTGCTTCCTTTGCAATCATATCAACAGAAACTTTGTGGTAGCCGTACATCATAAATAGTCGTCGGGCAGTTTCTATGATGCGCATCGCGGTATTAGACTTTGTTGTAACCACAAGAAGGAGTGAGTATATGATATTAAATTTGTCGACCGACTGGTCGGTTGATTGCATAAATTTTCTTTTTTTAATTGAATCTCAAAGAGAAAAAAGAAATTGTGAGAGTTCTAGTGCAATCGGATAAAGGGTCATTTCAATAGTTTCAGAAAAGCGCCAAGTATCAAGAAAAAGCAGTAAAGAACAAACTTCTTAATGGCTCTGTAAAATTTCCAATTGCCCATGTTCGTTGAATACAGAGAACAATCATACCTAAACTTTCGTATGAATCCACTTATCGGATTGTTTGGCTCAATTTCATTGGCTGTTCTGACTAGCGTTGGTGCAAGACTGGTAATACCACTAAGTTTTACACCTGTACCCATCACCATGCAGACCTTCTTCGTTCTTGCATCAGGTTTGGTGTTGGGCAAACGCAATGGTGCTTTGTCTCAGATTTTCTATCTTGTCTTTGCAGGATTTGGCCTTCTTCAGTTCGCAGGGGGAAGGACTGGATTTGATGTGCTGATTGGTGTCACAGCAGGTTATCTTTATGGGTTCATTTTTGCTTCATACCTGATAGGGTGGTTGACAGAAAATGTGGAGACACGAAAACCGCAATCGATCCTATATACAGGGCTAGTTGCCACGCTTGTTGTGTACATTTTTGGAGTTGTTGGGCTTATAGTTGTTGCGAAAATAAGCCTATACAGAGCGCTTGAATTGGGAGTGTTTCCGTTTCTTCCGGGAGACATTCTGAAAATTCTACTTTTGGTTATTGTGTCTCCTTTGTTCCTTCCTTCAACCCAAATGGAAATAGATACTCCACGTGAAAAGACCTTCATGCTTCTGAAATCAGTAATTTTCGTAACAAATTTTCTACTATATTCATTATTTGTCGTATATCTTTCCTCTAATGAGGCACTTCCACCAGAGCATCTACCAATGATCTCAATTCTTCTTGCAACCTATTCTGGATTATCAATCTGGATTCTCAGAAAATCAAAGAGTAGACATCAAGAGATCATCCAATGGCCATCTGCATGAGGGTTTTCTCAACTCGTGTCTTTGATTCTTGATCTACATGCAATATTACTGCGCCTTCGTTTGGCTGTCCATAGACAATGACTGATCCTTCAGGCAGTTCATGAACAAAAATAAGGGCGAGCAGATCTTCTTCTCCGTCCACGGATAGATGAATTCGGCTATCTTGATGAATTGCCTTACTTATATCCCTTATCGTTTGCCAAGCTTCAATCGAAATTTCTGCGGCCGGAGATGCTGTTCGAATTGTTCGATATCCTTCAAATTGTGGTTTTCTTTCCAACTCAATCCTCTTAGTTTTTCCATCAGTAACCAGAACATGCGGGAAAATTGAATTAGTGACAAGCATTTCTGAAACTACATCCCCAATCGCCACCAATATATGTGGAGAGTGCTCTTCAAAGCGATTCTTTAGCTTTTGTCCATTTTCAGAAGGCGTTCCCAGAATCAATTCACCCATTGGCTTGCCCAATTGTTTTCGAAGGCTATCCGGCAACTTCAAATGCTGTATATCCATCAATTCCCAGATATTTCAATCAGTTTTAACTGTTGCCTGAAAACTGCGCAGCTACTTCTTTCAATTCAGAGACAAATTCCAAAACCTGGGATTTTCCACCGGTTTGATATTTTTTGATCAGTTCACTTCCGACAATGATACCGTCAGCACCTTGTTCAAAAGCTTGGATTGCTTGAGATTGTGAAGAGATGCCAAAACCAACCATCAAAGGAATATCATTTCTTTTTGATTTAATGGAATGAATTAGCTTTTCCAGACGTTTGTCCTGAAAGTTTCGTCCACCTGTTGTTCCCAACCTTGTTATCAGGTAAATGAAAGATTGGGATTGCTGTGCAATAAATTCTGCCCGTTCCAAACTGGTGTTGGGAGAAATCAGGAACGCCGGTGGAATTCCTTTTAGTACATTTGGATAGACTTCGGGAAGCAGATCTGGAAAAATGGCACCCGCAATTCCGCTCTGCTTCGCTTTTTCTACGAATGCCTCTAGCCCAAACTGGAAAGGAATGTTTCCATATGTCATGACAAAAGGATCAGAATAATTGGCAATTGTTGATGACACTTTCCACAACTGATCCAAGTGAACTCCTTCAGTGAGCGCTTTCTGAATCGCATCTTGGATTGTTTCTCCGTCAGCAACTGGATCGCTGTACGGATAACCGATTTCAATAATGTCTGCACCAGCCTCATTGAGGGTGCGGAAGATGCTCATTGATTCCTTGACGGAAGGATAGCCAAGCACCCAGTATGCGGCCACAAGCTTTTCACCGTTTGAATGTTTCCTTTTGAATTTTGGGGTGGTTGCATCCATCGTCTCTCACATCCCCAGAACACTGTCAAGATCCTTGTCCCCTCTTCCAGACAATGTAACGACAATTCTTGTGTCTTTGGATTTTTCTTTGGCCAATTTCAGTGCAAGTGAAATGGCATGGGCACTTTCTAAAGCTGGAATAATTCCTTCCAATTTGGAGACTAGCTTGAATGTTTCCAAAGCCTCTTCATCTGAAACAGGGAGATATTTCACCCGTCCACACTCTTTCCAGAATGCATGTTCAGGACCAACGCCGGGATAATCCAATCCAGCTGAAACGGAATGCGTTGGAATGATATGCCCTTCTCTGTTCTGTATCATGTACGTATATGCACCATGTATGATCCCTGAAGATCCAAGTGAAAGTGATGCACTGTTGTTACCTGCACTTTCCCCAATACCTCCTGCTTCTGCACCATAAAGATCTACATTTTCATCTACAAGGGGATAGAATGTTCCGGCAGCATTGGAACCTCCGCCAACACAAGCCACCACGATATCGGGGAGTTTACCATATTTTTCAGGGAATTCAAGTTTGATTTCCTCACCAATGACTGACTGAAAATCACGGACAATCATTGGAAATGGATGTGGGCCTACAACAGATCCAATCAGGTAATGGCTGGTTTCGACATTTGTTACCCAATCTCTCATTGCTTCGTTTACTGCATCCTTAAGAGTTTTGCTTCCTTTATTGACTGGCACGACATCAGCACCCATAAGCTTCATTCGCTTGACATTCGGCAACTGACGCTCTATGTCTTTTGTACCCATATAGATGACTGTCTCCATTCCGAACAATGCACCGACCATTGCCGTAGCAGTGCCATGCTGTCCCGCACCAGTCTCTGCAATCAATCGGTTTTTGCCCAGGTATTTTGCAATAAGGGCTTGGCCAATGGCATTGTTGATTTTATGTGCCCCTCCATGGAGCAAATCCTCACGTTTAAGATAGATCTGTGCACCACCTGCATGTCCCGTTAACCGATTGGCGAAATATATCGGTGTAGGTCTTCCAGAATATGTTGAGTTTAAACGGTACAGCTCATCATGAAATTCCTGATTTTGTCTCAATCTTGAATAGGCCTCAACCAGCTCATCCAAGGCAGGTTTCAATATTTCAGGAGCGTACTGCCCGCCAAACTTGCCAAAAAAGCCATGTTGGTCAGGCACATTCTTCAATGTCTTTATCGTTTCCATATGATTTTACCTCCATAATTAGTTCAGTTATGAGAACAGAGTCTTTTCTTCCGTTTATTTCAACGCCGCTTGAAACGTCAATCCCGTCAGCACCAGTTTGCAAAAGCGCGTTATTTGCATTTTTCACATTGATACCTCCAGCTACGAGAAGAGTTTCGAAGAGATTCGGTAGCCTTGTCCACTTCCAAGTTTTACCAGTGCCTCCATATCCTGCACGATCGAGGGAGTCAATAGTCAAGTACAATAGAAAAGAATGGTTTGAGTACTTTGCAAAATTAAGAAGCAGTTTTAGCTTTTCATCTTGTATCCTTCTTCCCAAGAGTTCATCAATTTGGAGACTTACTGCAACACTTTTTGTAATAGGGAATATTGAATCGATGAATTTTTGGAATTCCCATTTGGACAACCTCCAATGCATTTCATCTGTTAGGCTTAAGCCAAATTGCTCATCCGCAAGTTCGGCAAGATATTGCAGAAAGGCAGCACGTGCATTTCCATGAACTTGGAGAAATGGAAGATCAAAATTCCCGGACAAATATTTCTTCACGAGTTCAGAAGAGACGGTAACCGCTACAGGTTTTGAACATTCCAGTACTGAAGCAATTTCATAAGCTGTATCTATGTCCAAATTTCTTTTGGACAGTGGTGAGCCGATAACTAGCCCAACAAAATCCGCATTGTCAGAAGCCTCAGCAATATTTTTTGAAGTAATACCACAAATTTTGACAAGAGGAAATGGCGGTCTTTTATCCAAAATGCAACCTCCGTGATCGTGAGTTCATACTCAAGTGGAATCTCCGAATTGGACTTCAAGTAAAATCAACATAACATTTGACGGTCATTACAGGGGTTTCAATGAATATAACCACAAATTTGAGGTAAACACCAACTAATTTACCACTGATTCCATTAATACCACTTCCTTAGTGGTTTTTTGAATATAGGTCGAATCAGGATTTGTAGTTTCACATGGTTAAATCTAAGGTTTGATATGTAATGTTTCTAACAGGAAATTGTGAGTGGAATCAAATCATTGTTCCCAAGGTATGTAACTGAATTTGCGTACTTGGACAATGCAACGCAAAACCCAATTCCATTACAGGCCATTGAGCAAATTAAGTCACAGTACCATGAAGGGATTTTTGGTAGTGAGACCAGTATCCATTCTTTTGGCAGAAAAACATTGGAATGTATTGAGGAGAGCAAAGAGAAGATTGTTTCATTTTTTGGAATAGCAGGTCAAAAAATCTCATTCATGCCAAATAGAGATTATGCAATCAATTCAATGTTGAATGCCTTATTCTTTAATTGTAAAATTGGAAGAATAATTGTTTCAGTTTACGATGATGTCTCAATTCTTGCACCAGTTATTGGGCTGAACAAGAAATTCGGCTGTAAAGTCAAATTTGTTGATGAAATGAAAGAAAATTGGGAGAATGTGCTTGCAGAAGCTAATCCAAGAACACTGATTGTTGTAGGCCACATGAGTACAGGTACAGGGTTGAAGCGAAATATAAAGAAAATAATTGAATTGTGCAACCTCAAAGGATACAAATCGATTGTTGATTTTTCATTTTCAGGCATGTTTCAAGAAACAGTTGCACTGCTGAATGAACCTACCGTTGGAATACTTGACTTTTCCAAGAGCCTGCTTTCGCCGCAAGGCGTTTGCATTGCAATTGCTTCAGAAAACATCAGCCCATTTCTATTGGGTAGCAACAATGTAGTGGGATTTGCAGAGAATGGTGAAGTCATCTACGGATCATCACTATATGAAATGGGGACAGCATTTATGCCACAGTTCTTTGTGGTTCCTCATTGTTTGGATGTTGTCAAAAGATATTCAAATCAGTTTGAAGCGGCATTGTCAAGGACACGGGATTCCTATTTGAAGGAGATTGAAATGACAGACCGATTTTCGCTGATTGCGAATCGTTTTGAAAGTGAGGATTTTGTGGACAATGGATCTCATATAATTACATTTTCAATAACAGAGGGATCTGCACATGATTTTGCAATTGTAGGTAATGAAGTGTCAAAAGTTTGTGTCAGATCAGGACTGAGTTGCATGTATATGGGAGCAGAAAGATTGAGATTGAATGATTTTGTTCAGTTGTCATTTCATCTCTATAACGACCGTGATGACTATGAGAAATTCAGGATTGCTATAGACGCCTATGAGCAGATGGGATGAAAGAAATCAAAATACTAGAGGCATTTACGAAAGGATGAAGAACCATAACCCACAGATAGTTCGTATAGATGACAATTTATGTGCGCAGGTATGCCGATTGTTCTACGGAGCTGGTGTTAATACAGGGAGGTTTTAGAAAAAAGCGCTACCATCTATTGATTAATCCGCAAAACCTTCAACTGGTTACAGACACACAAGAAGGGATCAACCCCGAAGGAGTGACGCACATCGTCGCAGTTGCACCTTTGGGATCAACATCCATTTTTTACGAAAGATTGTTCTCAATCGCTGAGATGCTGAACAAACCAGTCATTGCAGACAATGAAACATTTCGGAGATTGCGGGAACTTGGCATGCCTGCCAGACAACTTCGGCAGCTGGAACATTTGGATGAAATTTTTCCAGCTTTGGAGATTGAAATAGTAAATTACAAGAAAAGCTTGTTTGAGCCCCAACCAGAAGCGCTAAAACCAACCGATGAAACAAAGATACCTACATCCCGTAAAATTTCAGAACCTTTGCACTTGGTTGGCATTTCGCTCAAAAAAACAACAATTGACCCATTACGCCTTTTGGTTAACAAAACATTCAACATCTTGCTCCTCCCATTTCGACGATGGATCAAGGTGAGCGTTCCCGCAATCAGGAAAAACAGGGTAGAGGAACAAGCCGAAGTCAGTTTGAATGAGGAGCCAATTCAACTTCTCATCGAATTTAAAAGCAAAAGGATATTGATTCCATTGCTGGATGAAAGCAGTATGTGGTTGATCAAATCATCGGAGCAATTTGAGCCAGATATAGCAGTGTTTACGAATTCAGACCTTTCAATAATTCATTCAATCAGGTTTGAAACGCGCCATGTCATCATCTTGAACAAGGAAAACCCATCCGAAAAAATTTTGAGAATTCCAAGATCTGCAAACCCCATGCTTACATTTGAAATAACTTTAGGAGGGTATGGGGATTGGATAGAACTCGATTGAGTTTAGGTAAAACCACAAGAAATGTACAATGGACAGAACATAGAAAGGTTTTTTATTTGCAGACAAGACATGGTATTGCATCATAATGGATTTCTGGTCTTTTCTCCTAAGTGGTGATTTCATACAGTTACAGGAATACCTTAAACGCAAAAGTTTGGAGGAAAGGCACTTCGGATTAGGAATGATGCATTATTTTCAGGGGAAGTTTGAAGATGCAAGAAACCATCTTGAAAAAGCAAAAAAAATGGCAAAAGAACCACATCATCAAATTTCAATTCTTTCAAATCTTTTACTGCTGGAAAGCAGATTAGGGCGATTTGAGCAAGGAGAAATTGTCCTCAGGGATTTGGAGCAGTTTTACAGGGAAAATTATGCTTTGGACATTTCACAGGAAATTGTTTTGAATGAATTGCATAAATTGGAAAACGATGTGCTCACTG
>JALUTL010000096.1:730-5609 GCA_027016475.1 Candidatus Heimdallarchaeota archaeon | reverse complement strand
GGGATAACCATTTTTACTTTACGAACCATACCTTTTGCAGGGTCACCTGTACTTAACACTTTATCAAACATTTTCATGTATTCAGGGAGTGCTTGTGAATCGAGCTTCGCAATATTTGGACCTATTGTTACTGCTCCTATGATGCCTGCTAGTACTACTAATGCTCCAATAAGCGTTAATAAACCTTTAATTAATTTCATTGTCTTCCTTTATTGTTAATAATAAGGAAGTATTATAATATTTATAGTTTATAGTCGCAATATGTGTGAACAGAGATGTATCAAGCAAATGAACTTACACATTACGACAAATGTTCAGTTACACGCATGATGGATATAATCCGACCCAAATGGACCATGGAGATAATCCTTGAACTCCTTGTGTCACAAACTGGTTCTTTGGCATTTTCCGATTTTGAAAAACTGATTCGAGGCATAAATCCACGCATTTTGTCTACGAGACTCCATGCCCTTGTGCGCAAAGGCATTATCGAAAAATTCATCCCAGACCCTTCAACTCCAAAAAAAGTCAGGTATCGTCTGTCAGATAAAGGACTTGAATTTACCAACATTTTTTTGCATATGCGATCTTGGGCAATCAAATATCTTGATGTTGATGAGCAATGCAAAAATAATCGTTGTAGGCACATGATGGTAATTCAATCGAAACTATTGGATTTGAAGCTTCCGCAAGCGATGATGGAATATATTGGTTCTCATTGATATATCGAAATGATTTTTGGAAGTGCAACAGATGCAGAAACACTCAATGAAACAGTAGCGAGTGCTTCAAGTACTGGTTCTGGGTTAACTTCAATGATTGGAACAGAAAGGTTCAATGCATCCTGAACGAGATAATATGGCAAAGTTGTTTGAAGTGTCGTGCCGACAATTATCATCAAATCCATTTCTCGCGAAAAGGATGCAACTTTGTTGACATCAAAGAATCTGTCATCATACGTTTCGTCAAACCCAAGTACATTTGGGCGTAAGTAGCTGTTGCAAACCTTGCACCTCAAATCTTCAATTTCATCCACAGTTTCAAGATCAAGATATTGAAGATTCAGATGATGCTTGTCTTTCGAATAGGTTGAACTGCATCTGAAATAAAATATGTTCCCATGGATCTCAGCTACATGTTTCGATCCAGCTCTTTGATGCAGATTGTCGATGTTCTGGGTGACAAGGAGGAATTTTTTGCCTTCATCAACCATTTTCTTTTCCAACTTTGCCAATGCAAAGTGGCCTTCATTGGGTTTGGCATTTTTTATCATCTTTTGTCGTTCCTTATACCATTCCAAAACTAACTCTGGCCTTTCTTTGAAAAATCTGAAGGTTGCAAAGTCTTGAGGGGTATAGTTTACTGTTCCTGGCACCCACATACCGTCTTTGCCTCGAAATGTTGGAATACCACTGTCCGAACTGATTCCTGCACCGGTAAGAACCATTATAGCCTCCGATTTGTGAAGGAGTTTCACTGCATTTTGATATGTGGCGTTAATTGAAGAAGATTCTTCCACATGCTTATTTGGGGTTTACATATTTATATGTTAAGAACGTCATAGCTAGGGTCTTGAAATGAAGCTCGAAGTTTGGAACCTAAAAAGTCGATGATAACCACAACAACCAATAAATAGATGAGTGCGGTCAGCATGGCACTAAAGTGGAAATATGCTATGTAGAGCTGAAGGAGAAAACCAATTCCCCCAGCTCCGACAAATCCGATAATACTTGATGCTCGGACATTGTATTCAAACATGAAAATAATTTGGGATATCAGACTGTTTCCACTTTCAGGGAGGACAACATACCTGACGATTTGTATCTTTCCAGCACCTAAGGCTTTCAACGCCTGAATTGAATCACTTGGTAGGCCTTCAAACGTTTCATATTGCAGTTTGCCTAAAAATCCGGTTGTGTAAACCGTGATGGCAAGAATACCAGAATGAGGACCAAGGCCAAAAGTAATTACAAAGAGCAAAGCCCAAATTAATGAGGGTACTGTTCTTATTGCTGAAAGTATAAACCTGAATGGAATGTGAACAAACTTGGGAGTTAGGCTGTTCGCTGAGAGTATCGAGAGGGGAAGGGAGCAAAATATGCCAAAATATGTGCCAATCAAAGCTATTTGCAAAGTTTCCAAAAGAGCAAACTCTATGCTTTTTCGCACCTTCGGATCAAAATTCGGCGGAAAGAAGTAATTGGAGATCAGTTCCAAAGTGCCAGCAATTGAAATCCTAGAAAAGAAACGTAAATAATTCAGATTGAACAAACTCCAAAATGTCAAAAATGACAGGATAACAAACAAGGAAAAAAATGACATTTTCGGAAGTCTTATTGATTGGTAACTTTTGTTCAATATCATCACTCCGCGGTCATAATTTCTTTGATGAAATCTACCGATGGGATTTTATCTGAACTGAATGCACCGACCATCCCATCATCACTAAGCACCACAACCTGATCGGAATACTTTAAGGCAGCTTCAACATTATGTTCGATCAAAATTACTGTTGTTCCGAACTCAAACTGCATTCGCTTTATTTGTTCCATTGCAATTGTTGCTGTAACTGCATCTAACTCACTGAGCAATTCATCTGCCACCAAAATCTGAGGACGATGCAGAAGGGCCCTTGCAATTGCCACGCGTCGCTTTTCACCTCCGGACAGTGTGTAAATCTTTTTGTTCTTGAGGTGATCGATTTTTAGCAATTTCATTATAATTTCAGCATTTTCCAAATCCGAAGGCGAATGCAGGCCCAAAAGGGATGGAATCAGAGGAGTTCTTCCTAATGCACCACAAAGGATGTTTGCTTTTACATTCAAGTTGGCAACCAACCCAAGATTCTGTGGAATGTAGCCGATTTTTCCTCGAAGTTTTTTCCTATTCGTTGAAGAAATAAAGTCAAGTCCTAAAATGGTGATCTTGCCATCCATGGGAGAAAGCAACCCTGTAATCAATTTGAACAAAGTGGTTTTCCCCACACCACTTGGTCCAATAACAGACCAGCAACTCCCAATTGGTACACTGAAGTTTATGTCTCTTAAAACTGGCTTGTCTCCATAGCCAATTGTAATGTCTTTCAGCTCAATCGCAAAAACGTGCTCCGATTTGTGAATCTCTAAAGTTTCCATTGTAACCAAACCTGTTTATTCGGGTTGCCAAACTTTACTAGAATTAGCAACATAAAAATATTCGTTAAGTGTACAGCTATGCAAATTTTATAGAAATTGATTTTTTCGGTTAGTCGAAAATTAAGTTTGTCTACCCAATATTGTGTCTTCGAGCCATGGAAGTTTGCTTACCGCTGCTCCAAGGTCTGCCAAATGGAGGTTGTTTGCACCTACCAATCCTGGTGCTCCGTAAAGGTTCTTCAGGATGTCAACATTAGCAGGATCATTAAGTTTGAGCATTGCATTCACAAATTTGAACTTCCATCCTTCGGCAAGTTCTGTTGATACGACAACAGGGTGGCTTGGTACTTTACCGAAAACATGCAGAAGTCTCAATTCACTTGCCCTTTCAGGGAAAAGATCCATCGGGGTAGTGTCTCTGACAAAGGCAACATCTGCATCTCCGTCCAATACTCTTTGCAAAGCACCTCCATAGGAGCCACCAATTGTGTGTGCCTTGAAATATCGGTTTAGGAGGGTGGTGGTATTGTCGCCAGATTGGGTCTGCATGTAACCCTCATTTATCAGTGTACCGATGGGCATTATCATCCCCGCAGTACCTGTAGCGGATGTATGGGAACTAATGAACGATCCATTCAACATAGTCTCAAGACTGTCGATAGGTGAATCTTTTCGAACCCAAGCAGCAGCATTGTAGAATGGAGCATTGTTTGCAGACCTGAGCTCTGCGAGAACAATCTGGGCAGTTCCTGCCTCAACTGTAAAATAGGCAGGTGCTCCATCCATGAACGCAGCATCAAGCTGTCCATTTGCAAATGCAAGAATTAACTCTTCATAGCCATTGGAGACAGGATAGATTTCCACAGGAATTCCAAGCTCCTTCTCCAGAAATTCTGCAAGGGCTTTTGCATTTGTGGTGATTGTATCAACATCTTCTGGCGCTGCAGGAATAAACCCCATTCGGAAACTTGCTTTCTCAGGGAGATCAAAGTTTTCTCCTGAATTTGGAGCAAGAACAATTCCAATAGCGCTTCCAATTAAAAGACCGAATAGGAGGCCAACTCCAACTAGTAAGGCCAATTGTTTAGTTTTTAAGACATAACCTTCATTGCTCATGATTTGTCACTTCCTCAAGAATGAATTCCCGGAAACATTCGGTTAACCGAATTTTCATTCTGAGACAAGATCAGGGCTTATTTATTCGTATTTAAAGTATACGGTCTTTCACAATCATTTTGAATTTCGGTAATCCGAATTAGTACGTCTGTACACAATTTCTGCAGATCAAATGTATCCCGCTTTTTCTTGGTCATTAATTGTTCCCCATCAATTTTTTACATTGTTTTCTCAAAATCACCCTTGATAAGGGAAGCTTTTATTTGCTCATAATACAATTTGGACAGGAAGGTGGTTCAATGTATCGTACAGCTGAAGAAATCAAAATAAGGTTGATCAGGGTGACAGAACGTTTAAGACAGATTGCAATGGAAGATGAAATCATAACTCCTGACGAGCAGACCATCTTGGACATTGTCAAAACCGGTGTGAAAAACCTAGAAATTCAAGTGATACAGGTTCTAGAATCAGACTTGGGTGAAGAAGAATTTCAGGATCTAGTAATCGAAGTGTTCAATGACATCATAAAGAATGTCGTCACAGCAGCTAATTTGGATGGGATCATAACATCAGACGAACAGAAGCTGATAGATCAATTGAGGGAAATTGTCAACACAGGAGGAATTTTG
>JALUTL010000096.1:0-720 GCA_027016475.1 Candidatus Heimdallarchaeota archaeon | reverse complement strand
ACAAAGGCAAAACCAGAATTACAATTGGCAACAATAATTGCTGACAAACGTGAAACTAAAGATACCAGAACATTACGATTAGAATTGAGCAATCCTTTTACTTGGGAACCAGGACAATTTATTCTCGTAAAGGCTGAGATCGGTTTGCAAACTGTGAGTCGGGCCTACTCAATCGCGTCTTCCCCAACGAGAGACGAATACCTTGAAATCACGGTCCAACAGACAGAGCATCCAACAATGAGTAAATACCTTAACGAAATACCTGTTGGCTACAGGCTCGCTGTAAAAGGGCCATATGGCAAATTCATATGGAACGAGACAGTTTCGGACAAACTAGTGTGTCTCGCGGCTGGAAGTGGGATTACTCCATTTCGTGCCTTTATGCAATATATTATTGACAAGGATTTGGATACAAAATTTAAGCTACTCTATTCCTCAAAATACGGTGACACTGTGATATATGAAAAGGAGCTCCTTGACTTGGTCAAACAAATGAAAAATGGAGAATACGAACTGAGTATTACCCGTGATAAAAAAGGATTGGATTATGCAAGATTCGGTCGTATTGATAAAGATTACTTGGCAGAACAGATAAAAGGTTATGAAGATGGGTATTTTTACAAATGTGGATCTCCTGGGTTTATAGCTTCCATGAGAGAAATTTTGCTTGGTTTGGGTATACCTGAGGAAAGGCTTAAACGAGAACAGTGGGGTTAATAT
>JALUTL010000095.1 GCA_027016475.1 Candidatus Heimdallarchaeota archaeon | reverse complement strand
TTAGAATTGTAACAACTGCATTGTTGATTAAGGAAGAATTGACAGATGCAACTTTTCCAGCAATTGAATCTTTTGATGATCTTGCGCAAACCAGTGGTTTTAGCCCTTCGGTCTGCAATAGGCTTGCAAATTATGCAAAAGTTAGAATCAGGAAGATAGGAGCAGGAAGATTTTTCAGGGAAATGGATGCAGACCTGAAAAGAGGTCAGTTGGGGCCAAATACTCTGCTCAACCAAATAAATGAAAGACTGCTTAAGGAAATTGAATCTCCAGAGCTGATTCCGGAATTTGATTGGTTCGATGCAGGATTTGATTCCAACAATAAATTTTCTTGGAGAGATCTGAGATTTAAGCTCAGAATATTCTTTAACCAATACAGGCTCTCCCAATTATGGGAAGAGAAAACTACACAGGAGGAATAAAATGACAACAATAAAAGAAATAGTCAAGCGAAAGACGACACATATCAACGGCGCATTCCTCATCCACGCACCAAGTTCATTCCTCAATGGGGCAGGACTAGGTTCGGGGGAGGACAAGAACACATCAACAGTGAAATCGTTTTGGTACAACAAAACACGGGTACCATACGTCTCATCTCAAGCTTGGAGAAGATGGCTTAGGAATACCCTGATTGACCAAACTGGTTGGCCAAAAAGTGAAATTGAAGCAATCGGATGGAACAATGATGGAAGCACCAACAAGGTTGCAGGCAAGTTGGATCCGATTACCTATCCAGAAGACGACATCTTTGGATACATGTTTGCTTCGGGCAAGGATGTCAATCCAAAGGACGAAAGAATCAAGCGAGATCACATCCCCTCTGAGCAATTGGTTCGTCCATCAGCCTTCAAATCATCAATTTTGAGAGGCGTGGATGGACTGATCAGTGTCACTAAAGATCAGGGCTTTGTCCATCTTGCAGATGATACACCACTTCCATACACAACAGAGTTCTATGCTGCTGAGCTCATGGCCCTCTTCTCTTTGGAAGTCTACAGATTGGGGGTCTTTGAGAAAAAAGGAAAAGTTTCTCAGGAATTGGATCCCTATCTTAAGGAGAAACACAAGGACTTGATCGAGGTAAAGGAACATCCAGTCTACAGCAACGGAGAAATAGTTGTGCGCAAAGGAGACCTTGTCAAGTACCAAAATGAACTTGCAAGTGCTTTGGTGAAGTCCATTGCTAGGTTGAACGGAGGTGCAAAAATGGCGCAGTTCGGGACAAGCCTGAATCCTTCCCTTCTGATGGTCGCAGGAATGGGTGTAGGGGTCATTCCCTTTGAGCATCTCATTTCAAACGACAGTGGCAAGCCATCACTCAATGTGGAGGCATTAAAGGAACTGATTAAGGATTACAAGGACAGGTTCACCACCCCATTTTACATAGGAGTGTTACGGGGCTATCTCGCCAATGATGAGGAGGTCAGAAACCTTGGAGAAGTTGAAGGGGTCACAATAGTTGTGGACACCCCTATACAGGTCGCAGAAATGCTTGCTAAGGATTTGAAATAGGGGAAGCAAGATGGAAGTTGTCTATGCTCGACTGACAGGGTTAAGTGCATCATTTCGGATTGCATATACCATCTCAGGAGATCAGGTATCACTGACCGTCCCTCCGTACAGCACAATATTGGGACTGCTTTCCTTTGCGAAGGATTCTGAGGTAAAACCAGATGAAACCCAAATCGGATTCAGGTATACCTATCATGGCGAAGCAAAGGATCTGGAAAAATTCCATAGATGGGAACGGAAGGACAATGGTAGCTACAAGTACAAAAGCACAGCTGTCAGGACAAGACAAATGCATCTCTTCCCTGAACTTGAATTGATTCTGACCAATCTGGAATTCGAGGACATTCTGGACCGTCCAAAACGACCACTCTTCTTGGGAAGATCGCAGGATCTTGTGGCTGTAGAAGATCTCAGAATATTGGAGACCAACCCTGTGGAAAAGGGAAAGCTCCATGGCACGCTGCTGCCAATTGAATTGGGACAAAGACTGCCTGCCAATGGCATGATCCACAATCTTCCCGAACATTTTGACTATGTAGATGGAAGAGTGCGCAAGCCACAGAATGTCAGGACATTTCTTGCACTTCCACAAGAGGAGCAGGAAGTGAACTTTGCGAACCTTGTTTGTTTGCCTGATTTGGGGCATCGAGTCTTTTATATTCACAGGTGGAAGTAGATTGTTTGGAAAAGGGATTTTCAAAAACACAGCTAAAGCTGACTGCTATTTTGACCATGGTACAAAACCGCCTCTGATGGCAAAGAGTCATGACAAGGGTGGAGTCGATCTGGTGCAGCACAGTATTGAGGCGGCATCCGCTGCTCTGACTGCCGCCACAAGAATCTTGATTGATGAAGCCATAAAGGATGATGTCTACAAATGCTGCTTCATTGGGGCTCTGGTGCATGATCTTGGAAAAGCAGCAGCAGGCTTTCAGGAAATGATCAAACATCCAGAAAGACCAAGCTGGAAAGGAAGAAGGCATGAAATTGTTTCTGCCGCACTTTTCGTCCACAATTTCAGAAACCTGAAGCAATATCTGGATCACCCTGTTAGGTTCTTCGCTATCTACCTTTCAATTGTTGTCCATCATAAACCGTACAAAGAATCAGTAGCGGGATGGCCTGAACCCATCCCAGAGGAACAATGGCCGCCAAACGCCCAATTCAGGATCATGTGGGAGGAAACGCTATGCAACAAGGACTTGCTACAGGAGACATGGAAGGAAATCCTCAACAACCTTCAACAGGACGACTGGGCCAGACAACTGATCGACGATCAATGGCTTCCCCATGAATTGGAAGTGCCCTCAGTTGACGAGATACTTTGCACCTTCGGGAATTTTGTAGATGGAATGCTCGAAAATTTCAGCAATTTCGGATATGGAAAAGGAATAGTAGATTGGAAACTGCTTCCATCTCCCCAAGACAAGTTTTTCATTTCACTTGTCCGTTCATTGGTAACTGTAGGCGACCATTTGGCGAGCGGAAGCAACAATTATGTCCCGCATACACCCGATTTGGCAAAATATGAGGTTGCTCCAAAAAGAAGCTCCCTCCGTCCGTTCCAAGAAAAAATCGGAAAGAATGGCACTGCAATGCTTCGTGCTCCTACAGGATCTGGGAAAACCGAAGCCGCATTCAACTGGCTGAAACACAATCAGCAACAGGAACAAGGCCTTTCACGCATATTCTACGTGTTGCCAATACAGGCTTCAATCAATGCCATGTTCAAGCGATGGACGAAGTTCCTTCAGCTCAATGAAGGATACAAGGTGGTTGCACTCCACCATTCCCGGGCCGCAAATGTCTATTTCCACCTGCTTGATGACGATCAAACAAACCTTACAAGGAGGGAAAAGCTGAAGGAAATGGAAAAAAGCATAAACGAACCATTGACAATAGTGAAAAGCCAGAAAACGGAACCATTTTCTTCATTTGTCCTGGACAGCCCCAACTGGAAGAGGCTTTTCGGTAAGGATTTGTCCAAGGTGAAATCCTATATTGCCAATGACATGGCAAGGTTAGCACAGGAAATCTTCTATCCCATCAAGGTAACTACACCTCATCAACTGCTCAAAGTGATGATGCAGGGACAGGGCTGGGAACCAATGGTCTGCGACTTTACCAAATGCCTCGTGGTGTTCGATGAAATCCATTCATACGACAGCAATTTGACAGGACTCATCCTGAACCTAGCAAAAACATTGATTGAGCAGTTCGATGCCAAAGTCCTCTTCATGTCCGCAACATTTCCCGATCTGCTCAAAAACCTCATTCATACACATATCCGGAGTGACATCCCATACATCGAACCTGATGCAAATGACCCTGTCGACAAGCAGTTCATTGAACGCAAAAGGCACAAGATCAAGCACCATGACAGCAACATAGCTGAGCTTATCCCGAAACTTTCACATGAAATTCAACAGGCCGAAAGCACACTGATCATTTGCAACACAGTCAGGGACGCACAGTCGGCATATCTTATTGTCAAGAGCATGTTTCCAAAAAAGGATACCATACTGCTCCATTCACGCTTCAAATATGGGGACAGACAGAAAAAAGAAAGAAGGATCATAGAAGAACCATCTGACGGCAAAATTCTTGTCGCCACGCAGGTCGTCGAAGTCAGCCTGGACATAGACTTCGAACTGGGCATCATTACTCTTGCACCGCTGGACGCACTAGTCCAAAGATTGGGACGTATCAACCGGGCAGGCACACGCCCTCTTCAAAAACCAAATGTCCATATTGCCTCTCCAGGTGAATATGCCAACCTCATCTATGACAAAACCCTGCTTGAAAAATCCAAACACCTTCTTGAATCCTGCAACGGATCTGAACTGTCTGAGATTGACCTCATTACCTTGATCAACAACCTGTACACTGAAGAGTACTGGAAAGAAACAGGAGAGCAGGCATTCACCAACGCAACCAGCCATGAAACCATTTCAAACTTCAAGACCAGCATCGTTCCCGGCACATTTCGCCCTTGGATCGACCAGATCATGGAAAACAGAGAACGGGTCACTGTCGATGTGCTTCTTGAGCATGATTGGAATGAATACACCAAGTATGCCAAACGAGGACTGCTCAAGTCAGCGGATCTGCTCATACCGGCCTACATCAAAAAAGAGCAACTGCAGGATGCAAACAAGCTGCAACCCCGCATGAAAAATTCACCACCTGTCCTCAAGAAAGACTGGTACGAGTATTCCGAAGAAATGGGCCTGACAATCAAAACAAAACCAGAGGAGGATTCCGAGTGAAATTCATCCAGCGCTTCCAATTTTTTATCGACCTTCCTTCCGACCATCACATCGGAGGATTTACAGGGAAAGTGTCGCAGGGGGCACTGCTGACATACCTGAAGCAGAAAAACCCCAACCTTTGGGAAAGACTCCATGACTCCAACCATGAACGACCATATTCGATGTTCCCCCTCACAAAGACCTCCAACGGTGCCACGCTCGGCGTTGCAACCACCGATGAGGAACTGTCCCAAACCATTCTCAGGATCATCGTGGAAGATGACTACGGCACAATCAAGCTTGTCAACAGGGCATGCCCCGTGTACCAAGTGCAGTTCTCCAAAATCAATCCGGTTCCGCCAGAACTCCCGAAAACCGGATACGGATTTGCCATCAGATTCCAGACGCCAGCTGTCTTCCCCGACCCGTACAGGAAACGTCAGGCCAATCCGTTCCCGAACATCGAAAAGCTGTGGCACAATGCAGCTAAAACTTTCGAACAGCTGACAGGACAGCAACTGGATGATGAACTCCCCCAACGCATAGAAAAGCAGGTAGCCATCACAAACTTCCAGCTCAAGTCCGTGCAGGTGAGCCTGACCAAAACTGCAAAAGTTCCCGCCGCCATTGGCTATGTGAAGTTTGTGGTTGAAAACAATGAGGGACTGGAACATCTGGGACAGCTAATCCAAGTCATGGAAAACTGGGGAATCGGCGGCAAACGGGCAATGGGATTCGGAAAAGTCAAGATCAAGCATTTCAAATGAAACCCGTTTCAACCTATTACTAGGATTCTCATTCATTGAGACCCGATATGTTTTCTCTATTCTCAGCGGCTCTAATAAATGTTTCTGGAAT
>JALUTL010000094.1 GCA_027016475.1 Candidatus Heimdallarchaeota archaeon | reverse complement strand
CGCCTCTCACAGCTCCAGCGAACCATGGCAGTGACGTGAATGGGGCCCTTTATGCGTTTTTCCTTCCTTGGATAGAATTTTTCCCAATCATAAGAGGGCCCTACAACAGAAACGTTAACGCCTGTTTGCCTTTCGACCACCTCCTTATTCCACTGCGTTTTTGTGAACCGCTTCATATTGCCAATAAGGTTATAGGAGCGCTCAGCTCTCAAATACCTTGGGTCCTGACGCTCAAAGAAATAGGGCTCGTAGTCTTGTATGTAATATCCAAAAACAATAGAACTATCGTTCTTGTGGAGCATCTTCATAGCGTATATGGTCTCGAAGTAAGTACCAATTACAGCATCAAAGCATGTATGCAATTTTCCAACATCCTCTGGGAGATTCACATATATGACTGGCAATTCGAGGTCCGGATATGACCTCTCGAAGCCCTCTCTGTTAGAAGATAAATTAACGATAATGACAGAAACACCCAAGCGCTTCATCCAGACAGCTTCGCTTATAACCACATTGCTTCCGCCACCGCAGCCGCCCGAGAAAAGCACGAAAGCAAGTCGCTTTCCTACGTATAGCCGCCTTCTAAGAGCGTTGTGTATTCTTGGGAGGATCGAGCCCCGGGCGCGAACGCCCCGCATGACCAAAGAATTCCTGCATTCATTAACTTTTTCTCTTATAAGTGCTTCGGTGTACATAAACGCCAGCTGTTTGTTCGCTCGTTCGCAAAGGCGTTTACGCCGTTCATTTGAATAGCTTTGTGATTGAAAATGGTAAACATAAACGTCGTCGGCTACGGCTAACCTGTAACCGGCACGTGCAGCACGCAGACAATAGTCATTTTCTTCTCCATAGCCTTCGGGAAACGCCTCTTCATTCAAATAACCTATTTCTTCGACAACCTTCCGCGTGATCAACAAACAGAATCCGTTAAGGAATGGAAGCGTGGGACGACAGCGCACTGATAGCGAATCAATAAGTGTGCCATATTGTTCTATGGTCATTCCCAAAGGAATTAAATTACGTGCCCAGTCGCCATTTTCATCTAGTAGTGGCACGGATTGCCATGAAGCCGTATTGCTGAGGGGGCCAACCATTCCAATATCATTGGCGGACTGAAGGCACCGCAACATTTTGAAGAGCCACCCGTCGGTAACGATGGTATCGCTATTCAAAAGAACAATGTGGTCTGCAGTAGAGTATCTCATACCGAGGTTCGCTGCGCGCGTGTATCCCTCGGCTGCGTCGTTTCTTAGTATTTTTACGTAGGGCCGTCCGGTCGCGAAGTTTCGCAAATATATTTGCGTTTCTTGATCGCTTCCATCGTCAACAATTATGATGCGGTAAAACGGATACGTAGTACATCTTACAACTGAACACAAACAGTGTGCAGTTGTATTTAGCGCATTGTGCACACAAATGATTATGTCCACGGTTCCGACTAATGGTCGAATGTGGAGCGTTTCTGGAGTGGTTGCTGGCGCAATTGCACAGCTTGCAGCCTCTTTCCAGTGAATAGCGGCCACCTTTGCGAACGTTGGCGATCGTTTGCCAACAGAGGCTGGTAACGAGTGCGCGCGCCATTTGTTGATAGATGAGCCGGCGATCGCTCTTACGTAAACTATTCTCTTTCTGATACCTGGCATG
>JALUTL010000093.1 GCA_027016475.1 Candidatus Heimdallarchaeota archaeon | reverse complement strand
GAATAATCTCATGGGCGTGATTGCCTTTTTCGCCTCGTTGTTGATGGGAACGACCCTTCAATTGATAACGCAACCCACATCAAACATCGTTATCGCCCTATTTGTTCTGGCTTCAGGTTTGAGGCTGATCTCATGGTTTGTGTATTTCTCTCTGCCGAACGATGCAATGAATATCCCGCAAATATTTTGCGCATAGCGTCAATTATATGAAAATGACATAATGATGTTGATTTCGAGTGTTTGAATCAGCCAACGCACCAATATGCATTAGTAACCGGTGTTTCCATTGTAACCCATGCAGAGATATGGCAAGAAATAGCAGAATGCACGAAACACAAATGCATTTTCAGTACAATCACAATATTAAGTAAAATTATTTATGGAAAATCAATATGCATAGGTTGCATAAGTTGTTGCAAAAGTTAATAAGGTACAAAATGAAATGGTTGGAACGTTGATGAAAAATGAGCAAGCAAAATAATACGCAAAGAAACATGTATTTTTCGATTCCGAAGCTAGGAGGATATTTTGGTATTGTCATGGCCATTTTTCCGTTTTTGATGACAAATTTGTTTGGACAAGATTCATTTTTCGGTTGGAACGCAGAAGCATGGAGGACTTTTGTTCTGCTTGCATTTCTTCCGTCAAGCTTGGCTATTGCAATCATATTTCTTGTTTTTTCCGTACAAGATTTTAGGGCAAAGCTGAGTTTCCATTTGACAGTGATGGCAATTGCTTCTGGCGAGTTCTTCTTTTCCTTTGGGAGTGCCGTCAATTCAACTGAAGGTTTGGCAGGACGCAGAGAAGAACTTTCCATAGGATTGTTCATTCTTGCAATTATCGGGTTTTCCACTTTCTTCTCCTTGGTTGAGGATATCAACTATCATTTGGCCAATGTAGAAGATATTACCAATGCATTCATGAAGGGAGAATATAATTTTTTCGTCACAGACAAACACTCATTGGAGGATAAGGTGTTTGGGCCAATAGTCCAATCCTTGAACCAGGCTATTGAAATCACAGGTTCGTTGGTTCAAAATTTGGATACTACGGAAGAGATCGTTCAGGCGTCTCAAGAGCTTTCGATTGTTGCAGACGAAATATCGGCGTCAGCTGAGGAAGTTGCATCGTCAAGCCAATCGATGTCAAACGTTGCTAACCTTCAGGCTCAACATGTGCAGGAGATTTACGAGAAGCTGACTGAGCTGGACACTGCCATCAAAAACATCATTGCCCAAATTCAGGAGAATTCGGAAGTTGTAAGCCAAATCGCCCTCCAAACAAACATTCTCGCGCTCAACGCAGGAATTGAAGCGTCGCGTGCTGGGGACTATGGACGAGGTTTTGCAGTTGTCGCAGAAAACGTCCGTAGACTGTCGGATGAATCTAAAACTGCGGCAGAGAACATTATCTCAGTGTCGGATGTGGTTGCTGAAACCTTACAGGCTGCATTTGATGAAATCAAAATGAAGATAGAAGAAGTTTCTGCCCTTTCTGAGGAGACAGCGGCCTCATCTGAGGAGGTTGCCTCGGTTTCTGAGGAGATGACTTCCTCAATGGAGGAACTGAATGCCTCAGCGAACAATTTGGCGGAGATAGCAAAACGAATTAAGGAATATATAGAGCAGAAGGGATTGGATAAGCTTTTGGAACAGAAGAAAAAAGAGTCTGAACATTAGGTATATTTCTCTGCACAAAGATTAAGAATGAGTAAATTAAATTTCTTCACAGGCGATTATGTCTTTGCAAACCCAACAAGAAAAAGAGTATCTAACATTCATACTTGGATCAAAGAGATATGGCATCCCATTGGAAAAGATCGAGCAGGTAGTCCTTTTGAGATCCAATGTTGTGCCATTACCTCGGGCACCCCCATTCTTGGTCGGGGCGGTGCAAGTTCAGGAACGTCTTGTCCCATTAGTTGATATGGAAATTTATTTGGAATTGAAGCCTCGTGCAGAAGACAGGTTCGAGCTTACATCGAACGCCATTATTGTAAAACTTCCGAAAACCACCTTTGCATGGTTTTGTAGAGACCTCCCTAAAAAAGTGGAGAGTGAGGGGATTGAAAAGAGGGAGGAGAAAGAAGAGGTGCCTGAGAACTGGATAATTGGTGAGGTGAAGTCCCAACCACCTTTCACAGTGTTGGATCCTGAAAAGGTGTGGGCCGATATTCTCCAAGGCAGGAAATTCCACAAGGAGGAATAGGATGGTAGACCTTGCAAAATTTAACATTTCAGGTCAGACACTCCTAGTTGAAATAGACAATAAGAGTTTTTTCTATCCCGAGGCCACGTTTTCTGAGAAGATGGTTAGTTTTCCAGTAGGTCCAAAATATCTTGGCGGAATTATTGAATTGGACAATGATGTTTGCATTGTAGTTGATTTGATGGGCTTTTTGGTGGATCAGTTTGACCATGGAGACTTAGGTTCAAAAAAAGATGATGAACGAGTATTTGTGAAAATAGTTGATGAACGATCAAATACAGTTGTGGCTTTGGTCATTCCAATGCCAGAAGTGATCAGGTGGGACGGCCACATAGTAAGAGGAACTTCAGATTGGGCAAGTGAATTGCCATACGAGCCGTTGGTTGTTCCTGAGTTTGGATCAGTGCTTTATTTTGAAAAACAGAGACTGGTTGAGAAGCTTACCAAAGAATTAACCAACTTTGTGGAAGGAATGTTTCTACCGTATTTCCCAAAATGGGATCGCAGATTGAGCGAGTTCCCCAATCCTTCTGAGCCTAAAGAACTACCAACAATGCCCGCGCAAGTTGCCGAACTGCAAAACGTTATGGAGAAAAAGACGATTTTTGTTGTGGGAAGTCACTATTTTTCTGTGGACGAGGAAAACGTGAAACATATAATGCCAAACCCGACAGATTCAGTTCCGTTGCCAAACTCCCCAGATTGGATTGTGGGAACAATTGATTTTGAATTCGAGACTATTGCGGTTGTAGATTTGGCCCAGTTGTTGCAGATTGAAAGCAAAATAGACAACGAGTGGAGAATGGCAATAGTTTTGGAGTATAATTCCGTAAAACTGTTGATGGTTTGTGACAGTGTTTTCGGCAATGTGCCCCAGAGTGAATTGGACAGCCTTTTCACTCCCCAAGAGGATCCATCTAATCTCCATGTACCATTCGGAGCAGTATATGCTTATGACAATCAGCCAGTCTTTCAGTTGAATGTGGCAGAAATTTATCGATCAGTAGACTATCGAAACAATGTTTCACCATATGAAGAAGATATTGCAAGTTGGGCGGCCTACCTCTCCTCATCGATTCAGACCGTAGTTGAAAAGACTGAGATAGAATACAAAAATGAAGAACTGGCAACCTATATATCTGGGCAGCTCCATCTAATCGCCAAAGAGAAAATATTGTTTATGGTTCCTGCTTTTGAGAAAGAAAGAAGAGAAATGGACGGGGAATTAATTACGTCATTTGGAGGGCAATGGATCCCATCATTTTCACTTAGTGGATTGCTTTACGGACGAATGGAGGAAGATTTGTCATCCCCTTTTGTTTTCTCTGTGATATTGCAAACGGAAGACGGCCCAGTTGAATTGCTCCTACCAGACTTGAGAATGGTTTTTGTGGTTGAAGGAAGCGAAAGGGTTAGTGATGCAGAAAATCTGAACAACATCCTCGAAATCCAATTGCTTGATTCCATTGTAGACACAACAGAAGGGAGGGCAGTAAGGATAAACATAGATAAAGCCGTTGAAGAGGGCATCAGATCATTCTGTAAGAATTTGCAGATTGAAAGCAAAGTAGAGTTGCAATCCCTTCTTCCGGAAGAGCCTCCACTCGACGAATTTACGTTTGGGATTGATCAAGAATCGCTTTTTGAGGTATGGAGAAAAGACACCATGCTCTATCTTGTTGTTGAAGACAAGGAACAGCCCTTTGCACTGCCTGGAGATGCGATCGTTCAGATTTCATTGCAAAAAAACCAAATTTCAGATGTAGAAATTGTCCCATGGACAAAGAACATAAAGAAGCCAATGTACATTGAGCTCCACAACGAGCAGTCGCATCTAGTATTGGAGGCACCACCTTCAGGGAGATTAGTAATACTTTCCGCAGAAGACGTTATAAAGGATGAAGAAGATATGTACATTGCAGTAAATGGAAGAAATATTCCAATCTGGAAAAAGAGGTAATGAGAAATGCCGAAAGTGATGATAGTTGATGATTCAAATTTTATGAGGTCAAAGCTTAGGGCCTCTTTGGAAAAAGCGGGGTATGAGGTAGTTGCAGAAGCGTCAAATGGGACTGAAGCTGTTGATCTGTACGCCAAACATAGGCCAGATGTCGTGACTATGGACATTGTGATGCCAGAGCAAAATGGACTTTTTGCCATTCAGAAAATTGTGGAATTTGACAACAATGCAAGAATTGTGGTCATCACTGCCTTGGGTCATGAACCAATGATCAGGAAAGCCTTAAGCTACGGTGCACTAAATTTTATAATCAAGCCTGCCGAACCCGAGGAGGTTTTGGAGGTATTGGATGGAATTGTGGGAGATATGTAAAGTATGCAACCAGAAGAGTGGACGCCATGGCTAGATGACATGGATCGTTTGATGGAACAGGCCACAAAAGCCATTTCATCATTCAACAGAAAGAAGGTGCCGAAGAAGACTGTAGAAACAATGAAAAATGTGCTTCACAGCATGAAAGGCCTGTTTGACATGACTGGGATGAGCAATAGTGCTCAAGCGATTTCGGAAATCGAAGAACTAGTGCATTCGGAAGAAGGTGAATTGCAAGATACAACAAAAGAAGCATTTCAAGAGATGATTGACCGTGTGGAACGGATCATTGAAGAAATTCGAGAGCAAAGGCCTTCTGATACTAAAGAGTTGGATAGCAAACTTGCTTTGAGTTCAATATTGATCAAAGAGAATGTGACATATCAAATAGAGGTAGAAATTACGGCGGACAGGTCTTTGAAATCAGCAAGGGCATTAGGAGTCATCAATGCATTGAAGAGAATGGCTTCCATCAGGTCATGCATTCCGAGCGAAGAGGATTTGATGTTGGATGCAAATTTTGATGTGCTCAAAATTGAAGCATCAACGTTTGAAACCCCGGAAACATTGTATTCAAGACTTCAAAAATTGCCAGCAGTGACATCTGTATCCATTGAAGAGAAAGTTCAACGCAGAGGAGTGGCAACTGACAAGAAGACAGTAACCTCAATCAAAATTTCAACAGATGATCTGTCAACCCTTGAAAAATCCATCACCTTGTTAAATTCGCAGATAGAAGGGTTGAAGAAAGAAGTGGATTCAGTGGAGGCATTGTACAAACTTGCAGATATTGAAAGATCATTTGCCAACATTGAGAAGGATTTGCAGAAGCTAAGGAAAGTAACCTTGAACAGCATTTTGGCACAGATTCCAACTATGGCGCAGCGTTTGGCTGAGGCAGAAGGAAAGAAGGTTGAGGTTTATCTTCAAGGGAGGTTCGTTTCTCTGAATCGAGTGTTGGCAAATACGATCATAGATCCCATCACGCAAATAGCCAGAAACGCAATAGTTCATGGAATAGAATTTCCTTCTGAGCGAACTGCAATGGGAAAAGACCCAATCGGGAGCATTTCCATAGTTGGCAAGGCTGAAAGAGGCAAAGTCATTATTGAGATTACCGATG
>JALUTL010000092.1 GCA_027016475.1 Candidatus Heimdallarchaeota archaeon | reverse complement strand
GTGTTCAGTGATTTTCCCGTTCCAAAAGACCATGCATTGTCGTCCCATGACTATTCAAAAATGGGGAAAAAATACCATTTCTCACAATAAATATAATCTCCCAATCCACCTATCAAAGAGATTTTTCCGAAATCACCGAATATTGCCAAAACCTCGGGATCCCCGTGTTTGTCCTCTTCAGTTCCCATGTATCTAAACCTGAATATGTAAAGGCACCATCCCTCAAAATAATCTATGAGGAAAATGGACGGTTTCATATCATTAACTTTAGGGAAATTTACGGCACTGAAAGAAGCACCATAAACCCCAATAAAACAATTCATGTAAGACCTGATCTGTTGCCGTTCAAGTTCGGAATCCTGGAGCTGAAGGGAAAGTATCTGAGTGAGAAAATATTTCCTTGGTACAGGCTTGTGCTCATAGGATCCCAAAAGCAATGAAATCCTGAAAACAAGAGCTGAAATCGCAGAACAAAAAGCAAAAGAGACAGAAGAACGGGCAAACATGGTATTCGAAGAAAATCGGAAGCCTCAACAAAAATTGAATGAAATAGAGGAAGAGTTGCAGAAGCTGTAAGACAAGAAATGAATTTGGGTGTGCCTAAGCATGATTGGATTTCCACCATTGCCGGACTAGGAGAAGCCAATTCTTTATTAAAAGACCATCAAACTGAAGCACATGAAATACAGACGACTAGGAAAGTATGGACTACGGGTCTCTGAAATTTCCCTTGGTGCATGGCTGACATATGGCGGTTCCGTTGATGAGGAAAACTCCATCAAGTGCATCCATACAGCACTGGAAAACGGAATCAACTTTATAGACAATGCAGACGTCTACTCAAGAGGAAACGCAGAAATTGTGCTGGGCAAGGCCCTCAGTGGTGATACCTATGAACGGAAAAACCTTGTCATCAGCTCCAAGGTGTTCTGGCCGTTCAGTGACGACGTCAACGATTGGGGCCTCTCAAGAAAGCATATCATGGACTCAATTGAAGGATCTCTGAAACGTATGGGATTGAATTACCTCGACATATACTATTGCCACAGGTATGACTGGAAAACCCCTCTTCGCGAAACTGTCGAGGCAATGGACGACCTTGTCCGAGACGGAAGGGTAAGATACTGGGGAACAAGCGTCTGGTCTGCGGCGCAGCTTGAACGGGCAATCGGAATCTGCAAGGAAATCGGTGCAAGGCTTCCAGCTGTTGAACAGCCACGATACAACATGCTTGATCGGTACATCGAGCTTGAAGTCATGTATACTGCAAAGCTTCACGGAATCGGAATTACTCCATGGTCACCCCTTGGACAGGGCCTGTTGACCGGAAAATACAATGAAGGCATTCCTGAAGGATCAAGAGGTGCCACCTCCGAGTTTCTCAAACGCTCTCTGACTGAGGAGAACATAGAAAAAGTCAGGAAGCTCACGTCACTTGCCAATGAGCTTGACATCACAATGTCGAATCTGGCTCTTGCATGGATACTTCAACGGAAGGAAATCAGCTCTGTCATAACTGGTGCAACCAGGCCGGAACAGATCCTTGAAAACATCAAGGCGGTTGATGTGCAGCTTTCCGAAGAAACACTCCAGAGAATTGAAGAAATACTTGCCAACAAACCGGAATTCCACCCAGTCTATGCACCTGTGCTTATGGATAG
>JALUTL010000091.1 GCA_027016475.1 Candidatus Heimdallarchaeota archaeon | reverse complement strand
CATGCAGGTTGGACTCAATTTCAGACTTAGAAATGTTTCCATTGTCAGTCAAGCCAATTTCCTCAAAGGAGTTTGCCGCTCCAATAGGGCCGCCGTTTTCTTGTACGCACACTTCATCGTGGCGCACCCAAAAGATAAAATGCTTCTTTTCCATCGTTTGGTGTTTTTATGTTTAAAAAAATCAAGAATCAGCGAAACACTTCAGTATCTTCTCAATAGAAAACAACCCCGGAAAGGTGTTCTCTATCAATTCAAGCTCTTCCCACTTCTCAAGGCAATACTCTGCAACCTCTTGCGGACACGCAGGATTCCCTTCCACTTCACCTCTCGGATGAGGCCCCTCTATATGGAAAACAACCCGCTGCTCATCCACGTACACAACAAGTCGCGCCCCATCGCACGGTGTATCGCTACCTGCATTATCACCATGTGTGTAACACATGACGGCCAATTCATGCAGCCCACACGTTCCAAACCCTCGTTCTTCCCACCCGTCCAACACACTCTCAACCCTTTCGCACCACGCACCCGTCATAGGATGCTGGTATTCACAAGATACAATCTCTTCGCCCTCATAGAGAGCACGATATGAGATGATACCCTGAATCATCCCATAAATGTAATTATCACTTTTCATGGTTCAAGTTTTTATTGTAAGAAAATGGTTTTATTCTTCATCATCCCAGCGGTGCAAGAACTCCACCTCCACGCGCTCTTCCTTGTAAAAGGAATAGTCCCCCAGGTGAACCACCCCATGCTCGGAAATCTCCACGGGGTTACCATCACAAGTGAACCATCCCCCCTTATCATCCCCGTGCAACTCTTCGTTGTCGGCGATGAGTTCTATGACGGGGAGGGTCTCTTCAGTCCCCACTAAAAGGCCCTCATCTTTCCCTCCCTGACGGTGGGTTTGCTGCCCCCAGTGCTTTATAAGATACGTGTATTGACGCACCTTATAAGTACAGCCGCCCTGCAAAGAGGAAAAAGGGTCTTCTTCCCTCAAAAGGGTTTCTATCATTGAAAGCAAATGTTTTTTTGCCATCCAATCAAGATCATCATCCCCATCATCGCACCTTAAAAATATTTCCACCTTCTCTGATCCCGACTCCGGGACAAGTACTAACGCCTGGCGGTTATAGTACTGAAACTTAATCTTTTTCATGGTTCAAGTTTTTATTGTGAGAAAAATTTAGTTTCAACATTCATCCCACCACCAGCCGCCTTTGCTGCCACGCGTCCAATCCCCTAATACTTCCCCCTCTTCACCAAACACGCGGACGTTGCAGCCGGTAACAAGCTCCCCGGATTCTTTGCGGGAACAATACTCTCCCCACACATCCTCAACCGCCTCTCGTAGGGAGCTGTACGCCCCCACTTCTTCAATCCTATCCCCATACTCCACGCTTCCCACGAAAGAAACATCCCCGGGAGTATCCCAATCTACCCCCTCCAATCCCTCAAAAGCAGCGCCCCGCAAAGCGCGCTCCTCTTCTTCCCACTTGCGAAGCAAAGCACGCTCCGCAGCCTCATCCCACAGCCCGAAAATCTCAACCATTTCCGGAGATGCAATACCCCCCAGCCAATCATTTTGGACAATGCTACTTATATGGTCAATGACCAATTCCAGCGCCATGGGCTTGCCGCTGTAATCCCGCAAATCTACCTGCACC
>JALUTL010000090.1:4780-5716 GCA_027016475.1 Candidatus Heimdallarchaeota archaeon | reverse complement strand
GTATGAAATGTATAATCCTTGGTACATCTTTGGAATAAAAAATCTGATATATCATTTTCTTCAAAAAGCACTCGGAAGTGAGCAATTCGTGGAGCTAACCCATATTGTGGAAAAACCGACTTCACCCATATTGTTCTTGGCAGTGTTGGTTCTCGCAGACTGCTTTTTGCTTGTCTTTCTTTGGATTGAGCATGGAGTAAATGGAGTTTTATTGGGTTTGACCATCACTTCGGTAGTTTTTGCAATGTGTTATGCGTTCATCGTTTTGATTGCCCACTTTGAAGAAATTCCGCCGATAAGGTTGTTTTATTCGTTTCCAGACACAATGCTCTTGCTACTCCTTTTTCTGTTCACAATTTCTTTTGGATTGTTGGAATATGAACTCTGGATTTTCTTTGCCTTTTCTGTTTTCACAACCTTGCTGTTGTTTCAAGTTCTGCTCGATAAACAATGTGCAAAAATAAGGATAAATGGGGAAATGTCGAAATTGTGTCATCCCTTCCCTTTATGGGTTCTAAACATGAGCTTGAGATGCCCATACAATTCCTATTGCTGAAAGCAGTTGGAAAACGAAACCCTGGAAATTTCGACATTGTATTTGAAAATGCTTCAGAGGAAGAAAACATATTCCTATATCTCATGATAAGATCTGGCAAACATTCGTTCGCAATCCAAGTCGCCTCAAATGCCCTACAAACTCTAATTGACCAACTATTATCACTTTTCCCCAATTCTGAAAGGGTGATTCCATCTGTGACTTTGGTGGACAACGGATCAGGATTGCTGAAGGTTTGAGTATGACTGAAGAGAAATCATTGAACTTGGGATAAGGAATGGAATCGGCAACTCTTACGTTGGAAAAACCCTACTTTGTTTTACCCTTGCATTTCATATTCATTGCAATCAGATTGAACCTATGCATTTTATCTTCTATCC
>JALUTL010000090.1:0-4770 GCA_027016475.1 Candidatus Heimdallarchaeota archaeon | reverse complement strand
GAAGTTTCTATGAAATCGGATTTTTCTTATTGGCTTTGTGACTTGTTGGTTGAAATTGATGCAGATGGAAAAAAGGTTGAAAATTCTAGGCAATTTGAAAAAACCTTTCCCTTGTGGTTTCAGTTGACCCCGTTAATTCTTCTCCCCACCTTACTCATTTTTAGAGGGTTTGTCATAAAAATCAACACATCCGTTCTTGAGATTCTAGGAAGGCTGGTCTTAATCTATTTCTATTCGCTATCCATTCCCACCTTATTTATGAGCAATTGAGAAAAAATCCCTTAGGGTATCTGGTCACCCTTTAGAACAAATACAATTGATCATTTCCCATATAGTGTATTAGAATACAGAACCGATTACATCTACCACTTTCCCATTAAAGGAAAGGAGATATTTCTCTCGCATTCCGTCATACCTGACTGAATCTCGCCATCCGCGGCATGAACCGGATTTAGATGATCCCGCATGATCACAGGCCATGATCATGGGAAACGACATAATCATACAGGTGAGTCTTCATCCCCGACAGGCCGTAGCCCACCGCGGAGAAGGCACCTCTGCCACGAAAGTCCTTATCCATGCCATGCGGCAGCCCATGGCATCGAGGGACAAGCGTCCGAAAGAATGTCGTCCAGCACCCGGAGGGGGTGGCATGTTGCCTATTAATACAGTCACATGTCCTTCTGCATCCAAATAGTATCTGAAACTGAGTTGAGTTGCCGGCGCTGAATCAGCCACAGAAGCTGACCTACTGCCCGAATAGCCGACATTCTTCTGTCCAGAACCGCTGGCGTCTTGTGTTGCTGGAGATGAAAGAATATGCATCATGATTGTTCATCTCAGATGAGCTCTCTGTTGGTCACCCAGTTGCAGTAGCTCAGCTTCTGGGGGTCAGATTCTGCCATTGGTAACCCTGCGGCAGTGGCTGAACCATCCCGACCGAGGCACACGATGTTAATTCTCTGGTTAGCTTAAGGACAGAATGCACCGTCCAGGGCAAGCAGTCCCCGGTTGGCTCCGGTTGTGCTTTGCGGGAAGCAAGGGCCGATGGTTGATACCTTTAGTTTTGGGTGCCCATAGATTGCAAGTTAGTTATTTAAACAAAGAAGGGGTGTGTGAAATACGGTCGTCGCCCCCTTTCGAAATGATTGCTGAAGAATGGCTAGATTTGGCCAAATTTTGAGCCACATTCTGTTCCGGTTCATGCATCAATTTCCGTTTTTTGCCATCCACAGAAACGACGTCTACTCTGTAGGCATTTCTCTTCCTTAGGTAGTATACATGTTCATACACGACTTCCGAAATCTTGTCCCGAGGAAATGCGGTGATTTTTTCCCTTCCCAAAATGCATTGCCATCTGACAAAATCTGCTGTGTTGATCAAATACGCGTCCACCCGCATCATTGGTACGATTCTGTCACGCCATGCAAAAAAAAGAAATGCCGCTATTGCCCCTATGGCCGGACATGTTGATTCATAAAAGAAAAGGTGGGGTGTTTGAGTCAACAATTCCCTGCAAAAACTGAAACGTAAAATATATTCCTGCGATAGAGACTGCAATGGGAAACGCCACGATATAATTCGGTTTGAAATCATCTTTCCCTAGCACGGCAAGCACACGAATTGAGGGATCTGATGTAAGATACTCTTCAAGCTTCTGCTTGCAACTTCGGTTCATGGGCGTGCCAATCAGTGGATCTTCACTATTCATGTGAACTACATCCAAATTAGTTCGGGAATCATCATAAATGTATTGCAATCCGTTGGTTTATCTCCCAATCACAGAAAGAACATCATCCAAGATATACGCTTCCGATGTTTTCCATTGCTTGGCATCACAGTCGAAATTTAAATGATAAAAATAGTACCTCAGCCCAGTCTCAGGATAGAGAATGGCTTGCTTGACAGAGGTTGTCTCTGAAAAAAGCTTCATGGACAGCTGGTTCAGGACAATTTCGGGTGCCTGAACCATCCATACGAATTGTCCGTCTGCCTGCAAGTAGGATGAGGAAAACGGGAACTCCTTGCGAGCAAGGCTGTGAAATGGGGACATTCTCTCTTTCAACTCGCCCCAGATGATCCTGAAATTGCCGAAATTGAAAACTGATCGGTCATAAAGAATTCCAAAATCCTGTACCAATTCTTTTCTGACAAATTTCATGTGCCGTGAAAGAGTAGTCCTATCAACCCCGTAATGGGGAACAAGATCCGCAATCCTGATTCGCGCATTGATGGTGAGCTCCCTCAATAGGCTGAGATCCAAACAACTGAATTTTACTGCCCTCTCGACTTTCTGATTCTCGTCATATTCCTCAAATGCAAGGGCTTCTATGTTGTAATCCCATCGCTGGTTTTTGTAGTCCCAATAGATCAAATTCTCCCTTGTGACTGCATGCTGAGATGAAGAAAAAAGGAAATGATCGGAAAAGAATCCTAACTCTTTCAACATTTCTAAGAGTGACGAAAGGAGAGATATGCCTTCCTGGGGCAATGCAAATTGTGCATACACCATGGGGGCATCAGAAAAGCCAAATGATCTGTAGGTGGTATATGGATGCATGTCCAAAATTTTTGTGATGGCCTCCAAGGATTCCGATCCAGAAATGCCAAACATAAGCACTACACAATTGACCAACCCCAATTTGGCGTAAGAAGGATAGGCTATGGCATCCGAGATTTTTCGAATACCAAAAACAGGATCGGAAATTTTCGCTTCGCTTCTCAGAAGGCCAATTTTCTTGAGCCGAGCCAACCTGCTGCGTACCGTATTTTCAGAAACATCAAGGGCCCGGGCCAATTCGGAAATTGGACTAAATGGATTTTCTCGCAACAGCAACAGCAGAAAATAGTCTGAAGAAGTCGGATGCATAAGTCCCTAACCTGTTCGTGGATCAACGGTCATTCCCCAACCGGGAGGATCTGCATTGTCTCCGCCCGGGGGATCAAATGTCACAGTGTCAAACCCGCTGGGATACAAATCCCCGAAAAACCCAGCATATGCATAAATTGTGTAGTTTCCATATTCTGTCGCCTGATTGTAGAAATAGTTGGTGATTCGAAGCTTTGGGTTCCACGTAATGAACCACGCTCCATAAAAGGAAATGTCACCGTTGGGAAGGACAAGATACACTTCATACTGTATAACGTGGAAAAATCCCGGGACATTGATGTCCATGTCAATGATGGCAACAACATCATCATTCAATCCGTCACCATCGGCGTCACCATAATAGGCATCAACCACGTTCAATGCAATCGGTGAAAGGGATGAAGCCTGAGCAGGCGCAGGAACTACTAAGGAAAGAAGTGTGGCAACCATAAGCCAGTAGGTCAGTCGTTTCATGATGCATGTTTTTACAATTGATTTAAAAACATATTGGCACAAAAGTACGAAATCCGTGATGTTTCGGCGCGGGAATCTTTCAGCGCATTCTCCACAATTGCATCAATAATTCAAAAAACTTATAAAGTAATTGCAAAATTGATGGATAATCTGTTGCGAGTCTCAGACTCATGCAACAAATTCCGTACGAACAAAAGGTGAAAAAATAGTGAAACGTACTGTATTGGCACTAAATCTCGCCATTGTCCTGTTCCTTTCAGGATTTACATTTGCTGCAACTGCATCGACCAATGATGCAATGCTGATTGAAAACGTCCAGGCCAACAACATTTGGTGTGACCTGTTCGGACTGTTCTGCCCAGAACCTCCTGCACCTCCACAGGAACAACAGATCCCATGGGGAATCACCAGAATCAACGCCGACCAGGCACAAACCCAAGTCGATGAATCAGGTGTCATTGTTGCAATCATCGATACTGGCATGGATCTCGACCATGAAGACCTCCAAGGAAAATTCCTTTGGGGTTACTCATACTATGCCCAAGGGGCAAGCGGCTTCTTCTTCTGGCCGGCTCCCATAACTGAGGCAGAATGCACCATTTCCAACCCTGACCCATGCAATGACGACCAAGGCCACGGAACCCATGTTGCAGGGACAATCGCTGCTCAGGACAATGACGTAGGTGTCTTGGGTGTTGCTCCAGATGTCGGTTTCTACATATTCAAGGCTTTGGCATCTGATGGCTCTGGCTCCTATGAAGCCATTGCAGGTGCAATCAGGAAGGCAACCGAAGGGCCAGATGGCATTGCGGGAACCGATGACGATGCAGATGTCATCTCCATGTCCCTCGGTGGATCATCGGGAAGCCCTGAACTGGAATCTGCCGTTAACTAAGCCTACAGCAATGGTGTTGTAGTTGTGGCCGCAACAGGAAATGACGGGGCAGCATCTCCAAGCTACCCTGCTGCCTATCCTGGCGTCATTAAGGTCGGTGCCGTCGACAGCAACGACAATGTGGCCTCGTTCTCCAACAGAGGAGAGACAATTCTTGCACCTGGTGTCGATGTCTATTCCACCATCCCCGGAGGATATGACACCTTCTCAGGCACATCCATGGCAACTCCGCACGTTGCAGGGGTTGTCGCATTGGCAATCGCCGCCCATCCGACTTATTCAGCCGACCAAATCAGGGCTTTGGTAGAAGGAAGCGCAGATTCCGCAGGGATTGTCAACGCATTGGCAGTAGTCTGATTCAACCTAGTGACAAAATCTGATTGGTTAAGGCATATTTCAATTTTTATACCAAACCAGCAGTCATCCAATTTTATCCCAATTTCAGTTGAAATCCAGTAGCTCTCCGAAACCAATCTGCCATGATGGGTATTGCATTCACTTCCCAAATCTGGAAATTGTGGCCGCTTTGATC
>JALUTL010000089.1 GCA_027016475.1 Candidatus Heimdallarchaeota archaeon | reverse complement strand
GATCAATTGCGCAAAAGCTATGTTGACTTAGCGTCGGAGAATTCGGCCTTACGCGCAGAGTTGCAACAATTCAAGGAATCGGCCATGAAAGCCCAAGTTGAGGCGGTCAATAAGCAAAGCAACAAACCGAGTTCAAAGCAAGCGGAATGGGAGCAAAAAGGGGTAGGCAATGATGGTAAAGGCAAAAGGCGCAAACGGGGTAAAAAAGGGCGGAAAGGCGCAGGGAATAAACCCAAGGACAAACCCACCACTCGTCAGGAAACGGCCTCGGTAGATCATTGTGGCAATTGCGGGGCAGATTTAAGTCAATCTCCTGTTTTAGCGAGCAGTACAAGTCGAATCATCGAAGATATTGTAGACTTACCCTTGGAAGTAGAAGTGATAGAAGTCTTGCAAGAGAAGAAATATTGTGGAGCTTGTCAAAGTGTGACAACAGCAAGTACAGATTTAGCCTTATCCAAGGCAGATATTGGTCTCAATACGACGATTCATCTGATTTACCTTTGGATTAGTTGTTGTTTACCTTTTACGAGAATAGCGGCTTATTTTGTGGCTATATTTAGCCAAAGGATCAGCACCTCTGGTCTTTGTGCCCAAGTGCAACGAGTGGCCAAGATCATGCAAGGGGTTTATGATGAGATTTTGGAAGATATCAAGGGTTCTGGGATTTTACATGCTGATGAGACGGGCTGGCGGGTAGGGGGCAAGAATTGGTGGTTATGGGTTTTTGGCACCCAAGACTCGGCCATTTATACCATCGACAAATCCAGAGGCAAAGATGTGGTTCGCCGAATTTTGGGAGAATTTTTTCTGGGGGTTTTGGTTGTAGATGGTTGGCGGTCTTATTTGTCTTTAGTTTGTGAGCAACAAAGTTGTATGGCTCATTTACTCAGAAAAATCAGGAAATTATATGCCGCATTCCCCAAACTCAGAAGTGTGGCTAGGTTTTATCTGAAGTTTAGACGAATCCTCAAGGACGGAGAGCGGCTTCAAGCCAAGCGAGCAGAATTGGGAGAAGAGGTCTTTGAAACAAGGCTCGAAAAACTGCATCTGAGGCTGGAGAAGTTAGTAAAATGGCCAAACCCTAATGATATTTTAGCCCTAATCATCAAAAAGGTTAAGAATCAGCAGCCCCGCATTTTGACCTTTGTCAAACATCCTGGCGTGCCTTGCCATAATAATTATGGCGAATATCTCATTCGGATTGGCGTCTTGAAAAGAAAGGTCTCTTATCGAAGCAAATCCCCAGAGGGAGCAGAGGCTTATGCCATTTTGTTATCTATATACACCACCTGCAAGCTCAGAAAGAGCTCTTTCTTCGATTTTATGAAGCAGAGTCTCAAGCACTACACCCAAACGGGAAAACCTATGCTCATCAAAGAATATATCCTTTTCAAAGAAAACCAAAAGCAGTCAAATACTTGGACCAAGGCCGCTTAAAACCTGCTCCTCTGAAATCAGTTTGAACTTACAGCAAATGGGTTAATTATACGGATGAGAATGGGAAAACGAGAAAAATATCTCATTCAACGATAGATGAAACCTCTACTAAAGAGGTAATACAAACAATCCTAGATAGATTACAAAAACGAGAAGATAGGAAGGGTAATAGAAAAAGGAGAAATGAACAAAATAATGAAAACTAAACAGATCAGGCAAATATGGCTCATTATACTT
>JALUTL010000088.1 GCA_027016475.1 Candidatus Heimdallarchaeota archaeon | reverse complement strand
TTGTTCCTTTCCAAAGATTTGAAATCGAAAAATATCATTTCAGAAGAATTTTTCATGGAAATTCTGCGTCGAAAGACGTCTTCGTTGTTCATGTCGGCTGCAAAATGTGCAGTCCTGTTGGCAACCGATGATGAAGAGACAATTGAAATGATGACCCAGTTTGGTGAAGACTACGGAACGGCATACCAGCTTCGGGATGACATTTTGGCGATTGAAGGAACGTTTGCTGATTTAGGGAAGGAGCCGGACAGTGATATAACGAACCGATTCCAATCCTTGATTACGATTGAAGCCATGAAGCGTGGAAGTCCTGAAGATGTAAGGATATTGAAGGAATTCTATTTGCAAGAGGAAGATCACGACCCTGAATTGATCCGTCAGATTCTTATCCGTTCTGGAGGAACCACAGCGGTCAAGGAAAGATGCATTGAGTACAAGCGCAAGTGTCTTGACGTTCTGGAGCGTTTTCCTGACAGCGTCACAAAGGAAAAATTGAGGCAGTTGATTGAACTGATCAAAATTTGACGTATTTTCAATAGTGGAAACACCTATATTTCCGAATGCCCATTAAATGCTGTGGATAGGTTTCTCTTGGCCAACTTGTCGATGATAGCAATATTTCTGGTTGCATCTGCGAGCTTTTTTGACCAGAGTTACCCTTTTCCCTCTTCACCTCCGTTGGTGGACGTATCATTCCATTCATACCTGCCTGGATTCATCCCTACTTCCTCTATTTCTTTGCAGGATGGACTATTTGTCATTGGCTACCCTGTTGATCATCCAACAAGCTTCCATCTTTACAAATTGGACCGCGATTCTGGTTTTGTACCAGTTTCTCTGCACCTATTTGTGGACAGCTATTCAGCGATAATTCTTGCCGCTTCTGAAACTGTCCTGTTGATTTATGTATATGGCTACACCGATTCAGGGCAAGAAATAGAGGAGCTGTTCTTTTATTCTATTGAAACTGGTTCTGAACAGTCGCGAGTAGCGATGAGTTTAGTTACGGGAGGAAATGGTGTTCCCAAGGCAGCATATTTCAATGACAGATTTTATGTGATATCTGTACAAGATTCCTTGGGTTCGTTATTGATTCTGCAATATGATAAAAACGGAAATCTATTGAACAGAAATTTGCTTCTGGAAGGGCATGTGGACATGTTATCAGTTCAATTTGTGAGTCATGGACGAAGCTTGTTCATATTGGCTGAAACAGGTGACAGTATTTTGAAAGGTGAGATTGTCCAAGATTTGAATGAAATGACATTTACATCACTGTATTTCTTGGAAGGCCAAGACTTGTCTGCAAACTTTTCAACGGAATCGGACATCTATCATTTTTCAATGAACACAAACCACTCACTTGTCACTGAATTGGAAGGTCTGGACTACAGGTACACATTCTATCGGGATTATGCTGCAACTCATTCATTCATTCGGAATGAACGTCTAGTTCCTGCCTCCAGCTTTGGGTCTACTGATATAATTGTGCCGTCAGTTGCTTTGTTCGATTCTGTCAGCTTTATCCCTCTTTGGGAAACAAGCCTGTTTCAGTTTGATCGAAACACATTGCCGACAAAAGGGATCCAAACAATCGGTGTAATTGTCGATTGGAATTCTGGTTCAGCTCAGTTGATCCATGTTGGACTTGCGACGGAAGTAGATGAAGCGTTTCCAGATTTCATCATGACTATTTCGTGGTACAATGGGACATGGTTCTTGATAGCACATCGTCGAGCATCTACTTCATTTGCCCGTGTCGGCATGGCTACCTATGTGCTTACAGCAGAGATGCAAGATTCAGGTGTAATGCTTCCTTTTGGTTTGGATCAGTTACTGCTTGCATCTTCAGGTCTTCTTGTGATTATTGCAATCAAACAGACATACAAAAAACGGGGGGAAACTTCAGATAGATCAACATATCCTGACCATTAAGCAAGCCGCAAATTTATCGCTGTGTTCGACAATTGCTTAAGGTAATTTCGGATCTGTGTTTCTTCAAAGATACGTTGCATGGCATTTGACGATTGTATAAGTGCCATTAGCCTTTCCAGATTGGCTTGAATTTCCATTTTCTCTTTTTCTATTCTACTGAGGGCCAAGTCCAGATGATACCTATTGGCTATTTCAGCGGCGTCGTCCAAAAGTTTGTTCGCCTCCTCAAATTTTCCTTTCGCCAATTGAAGCTTTGACAAAAGAAACAACGCGTCAATTGATAGCTTAGGAACTGCTTGGGTTTTGCTTAGCTCGAACAGATGTTTTGTGATGGATTCAAGCTCTTTTGCGATGTCTGCGACTTGGGAGCTTTGGTAATCAAGAAGCAACAGTTCTCCCAAATATATCCAAGCAAACACCTGTATCTTGAAATTGCCAGTCCTTGTATCGGAAAGATCCCTCAATATAACCTCCGCTTTCGCAAGATTTTGGATTCGTTTAAGCGACAGGAAAAAAATTGCCTCGCTTAGATTGACCAATTGTAAAATGATCTTTGTTGGATTGCTGTTCTTTACTGATTGCATTTTCGAAAGAATCGATGTTGCCCTTTGGTTTTCATGATTTTCAATAGCCATAAGTAGTTGATAAAAAAGTATTTCCGCTTCAAGGGCAGGATTGTTCAACATTTCAGCCTTTTCTAAGGCCTTGTCATATACTTTGTTTGCATCATTATAATTCTGAAATGATTGGTACATCTGTCCTAATAGAAGATTAATCTGTATGAAATAAAAGGGATGCACGTTTTCACCCAATAACTGGTTTGCAAGAAGCAAGTATGTTTGGGCCTTACTGATTTCTCCTTTGTCAATCCAAAAGTTTGAAAACGTAAGATAAAACTGAATTTGATTTTTTGGTTCTTCAGGCAACAAATCTAGCGATTTTGCATAGTATTCCTCTGCCTCCTTGAATTGGCCCTTAATGTGGTAAATCTGAGCAAGATTTAGCAGAAGCATATGCTGGAACTTTTTCTTATTTAACTGTTTGGCAATTTGTAATGCTGATTCAAAATGTCGTATGGCTGTTGTGTAATCTCCCATATTTTCTGAAATGATGCCCATCAATTGGGTTATCTTTCCCAAAAAATCCATGTTGTGAATGCTTTCTGCTAACTCTTTAGCTTCCTTCATGATGGTCATAGCTTCAGTCAAATGTCCAGAATTCTGCAAAATCACTCCTTTTAAGTACATTGAATTCACTAATGAGTCATATTCTTTCAATTGACCCCTTATCTCAATCGCTTGAGATATACTCATTTTTGCTTTCTCCAGATCGCCAAGTTGCTGATATAGGTATGCCAAATTATGAAGTGTATGTGCTAGCAGACTGTTGAGATCATGTCTTTGACAAATGCTACATAAATCATTCAGAAAAGGTATTGAATCTTTCACTCGATTGCTTTTTCTATGGATGTTTCTGAGCGTTAGCAGAGCACGAATTTGGATAAGTGGGTCTTTTGATTGGTTAATGATTTTCAAGAATGCTTGCTCTGCTCTTCTCAACTGATCTGTAGACAGTGCAACAGAACCTTTTAATGACTCAACCAAATCTTCAAACGTCTCTTTGAACAGTGGATTGATTTGGTGGTCTGAGTAGAACATTGATTTTGCTTGCTCCAATAGCTTTTCGTCTTTGGTGACAATCCCCCTAAGACAGAGAGAAATTGATTTCCAAAATAGGTGAGGAAATTCTGGCGATTCAAACTTTGGTAAGATGACTACATCTTCTTCGTAGATGAGGCCCTTGACAACATTGAATGCAAACTCATCCAATTCCTCTTTTTTTAGAGCTTGAACTTTCTCATCATCTAGGATATTTTTTGCCTTTTGGATATCAAAAATCAACCAAGACAGAAATGCAAAAAGCATGCTTTCGTTAGCTGTCCTCACTGTTTTCTTTTGTAAAAGATGATATGCTTCTATAAGCTTGCCTTCTTGAATCAAAAGCCATGCATTGGATTTGTTTGACACACCAATTATTTATTTGTTTGAACTCTTAAAATAGTATCTGATTGAATGGTTTTTCGATTCTAGGTTGCTTTTTTGTGGTGAACATCACACCCTCTGACAACAATTTAGATGGACAAATGTTAAAAGGTACATGTCCAACAATCATTCAATGAGCATAGCCGGCAAACGCGTAAACATAACCTTTACTGCAAAATTGGATGGAAACCGATTCTATATTCCCGCCAAATTCCGGGACATTGAAATTGGAACTGTCATTTTCTATGCGTTTGTCCCAAATGACCATTCTCATGATGATCTGTTCTCTCACACCATCATCAAAGGGAAGGTCTCCAAAAGGCGTCTTGTTTCAATTCCAAGTGAAATGGTTCCTGATTCTGAGGTAATTTCAGTAATCATCATGGAAATTTTCAATCCCATCAAAATAAAAATCAATCAGGATTTTCAGGGGAGAATAACCACCCGCAAAACTGTCCTGTTGCCAAAAAAGCTTTTTGCCTCTACAGGTGATTTTGTGGAGGGGTCAGTTCAGCAGAACATAAGCAAGGAGCTTACTTTCAAAAACAATCGCTTTTTTTCTTCAAAGGTGACAAAAGATGGCCATATCACCTTACCTTTGGAAAATGACGAATTCGATCCAAAGGACAGGATATTGTTCCATATTGACACAATTATTCAATCACCTGAAAATGTGATTCAGAAACGGAAACCTACAGCAATTGATACGAAATGGTTTTGCGGAAGAATTGTTGAAAATCCCGAAATAATCTACGTCAGTGATCCAAGTATAGGTTTGCCGCATAAAGTTCTAAAACAAATGGATTATGTCAAAGATAATCTCAATACTAGTAAGGAATTTACTGCATTGACTTCTCACGAAGACAAATATTTTCTGCTTCTTGTTTGGAGATTTGACGGAAGTGAACCATACACGCATGGCTTTCCATTTATTCTTGTATCTTTTGATCCTCAGCAGGTTGATCCAAGTTTGATGGTTCACTTGATGCTGAACTTCAAAAGGGATTTTCTTGAAACTCTTTCACACTTCCATTGGAATACTCAACAGATTAAATCTTTAGCCAGAAAATTTGAAGAATATATTCAGGAAACGATAAAGCCTAAAGAACGAAATATAATCTCAGACATTGTTCCACCTCTTTTCACTCCTATGGATCTGCTTGACAGGAACCGATTCTCTTCAGAAGAGGCGACCATAATGTCAATCATCTTTTCTCGGATGATTGATGGAAAACCCCTGACTCATTTGGAAGATTTACAAGGATATGACCTACAATTTGACTACAGGCAATGTGTAAACTCACTGGTCACAAAAGGTTATTTGAATCAAACATTGGATGAAAATGATGACATTTGTTATTCCATCTCAATTTTTTATTTTGGGCATACCAAGGATTATTTTTCATCTCAAAAGGCCATTTCTATGGTTATTCATTCATTTGGTGGTGGCGTTGCAAAAACAACGCTTTCAGTCAATTTAGCAAAATTTCTGTCTGAAATGGGATTGAAAACTGTAATAATTGATTTCGATTTCATCAATTCTCGGTTGCTTGAAATTTTTGTACCAACAGGTTCATACCATTACCTGAATGACTATCTCGAAAACCGGGCAACTATTGAGATGATTTTGGTTCCTTCTCAATTCAACAACATTGATGTAATTTATACGGATCCCCGTTCAGACATAAGGATGATTAAAGGAATTGACAAGGAACAAAATCTGAAATATTTCCAAGCATTGTTTGCAATCCTTTGAGAGTTGAGA
>JALUTL010000087.1 GCA_027016475.1 Candidatus Heimdallarchaeota archaeon | reverse complement strand
CTTCTAATATATGGCAATTTCAATGGGGCAACATTTGATATCCATGCATTGAATGCTTGGATCAAAGAGAATAATATCCCATTCGAGATCCATGGGTTTATGGATCAAAATGACTTTATTCTTGTCACAGTTCTGCCCCCATATTTTTTTGAAATTGTGCACCAATTTTTCTGGAATTTTTGCCGGAATTTGAAATTTTTCAGGATTGACTTGTCCAGAGCGAAAAAATTCTATTTTCAAGCGATGAACTTTTCAGATAACGGGTCTTGGAAAGTTTCAAGAGAATACAATGTGGATATTCCTGTAAGTCTTGCGGAAAAGATGACCCAAGATGATCAAGGGAGTTAAGCAGGAACAGAACAAGCACAAGAAAAAGAAGGTATCGCCATATGCATCTTTGATAGAATTTAAGTATCCATTTCCGTTCTGACGATGCCGCTTACTCTATGGAGATAGGCAATGATTTCATCAGTACTGGTTTTTGTTTCAAATTTTTCTTCTTCTGTTTTTTGGAGTTTTTGGGTGATCCATGCCGTCTGCAATGCCCGATAGACCTGTTGATGGGAAAAGAGAAGAAACTCCGGACGGAAAAAGGACAAATAGAGCACGAATGTTGAGAAGGCAAATATCAAATGAGGCATGAAATTGGAGACGATACCAATAAACTGAACTGAAAAACCAGTTATTTCAACCAAAATTGCGATAAGCCTGACGGATCCTACTACAATGAAGAACACCACAAAAATTCTCCATGCATACAATGTAATGCGTGACTGCTCTTGAATTATATGGCGTTCATTCAAAAAGATAAAATACGCCAAGGTTCCGATGATAACCAACAGCATGTTGAAAACAATTTGACGCACCAATGCAGTTGCGTCATTCGGAAACAACAATTGAGCCAAAACTGAACTGCCATAGACAAAATTCATTCCTATAAGAAAAACAAAATGTCTGCGCTGCAGTTTCAAGTTTGAAATACGAAACAGCAGTATTGCGATTACATTCAAAAATGCAATACCTATAATTGAATCTTGAACAGATCTGAATCCATATATTGCTCGAAAAATAGTATTAAGGGGCAAAAAAAGGTAGGCAACTGACAAAATGAAATAATCTGAAATCCTTGACTTCCAATAGATTTGGAATGTCCGAAAAGCCACCAATAAAAAAAAGTAGCTGTCAACCCATTGAGCAGGTCAAGAGGGGGCATTAATAAGAAATGGAAGGATACAAGAAAAATGTTGCGAAATATTAATTTAGAATTTTCACCTACATATAAATTCAGCAATATGCAAAACACAATATTGACACAATAATCTTGGATTGAAAAAGGATCAGCAACTGAGCAAAACGATAATAAGTTGGTAGCTCAATGGATATCCATGAACGGAACTGCACTGAACTCAGAACGTGCCCCCAAGGCCGTCGGGCTGTATCCCCATGCCAGAAGGGTGGGGGATTTCATCTTCCTGAGCGGAGTCGGTCCAAGAAGAAAAGACGGCACCATTCCCGGCCTAGTTCGTGATGAAACAGGAAGGGTGACATCATATGACATTGAGGCAGAGTGCCGAAGTGTATTTGACAATGTCAAAATGATTTTGGAGGATGTCGGTTCGAAATTCGAGAACATCGTTGATGTGACAGTCTTTCTGACAGACATGGAAAGGGATTTTAAAACCTACAATAAAATCTATGCCGAGTATTTCAAAGGAATTGAACCATGCAGAACCACCTTGGGAATTGTAGCCCTGCCTACGCCAATTCATATAGAGCTGAAAGTGGTTGCCTTGGCGGACAGGTGATTGCAGCATGATCTGGACAGAATATGGGGGAGAAGCTTACCGGTTAGGAAAAGGGATCAGGATAGATCGGAAAGTCAGTATAGGAAAGGGGGCCGGATGCTTTGGACTTCCGAAGTTGGCAGTCCGGACGTTCACAGCAGGGGGATTTGTGGGGGACATTGCACACGGCGGTTCATGCAATGTACGCATTATGGAGATGTGTCCGCACAACCAGACCCATATCGAAATGTCCGAGCATGTTGTCAGCAATGGAATGCAGCTGAGCAGTTTGGAGGACATCAATGGGATAATGCATCTGATTGACCTGTCAGATGCCGGAACTTCAGGCACAATCGAAATGGAATCACTCAAAGTGTTGGAACGTCTGCCGTCCATACCTCCAGTGATAGGGATCAAGACTGCATCGAGCGGGCTTGATGAATGGCATGATTTTTTTGGGGAGGACTTTTTGGCACTCTCCAAAGAGGCAGCATCCTATATTGTTTCCAAAGGTGTGGAGGTGCTAGTCTTGGATCTTCCTTCTGCCGACAGGGAAGAAGACAGCATGTTAGGGGCACACAAGGCATTTTTTGAAGGAGGTGGAGTTGCCATCATGGAACTTGCCTTTTTTGGATCACTTGGGGAGGGACTGTACTACTTCACATGCACTCCGCTTCGTGCAGATGTAGACGCCGTGGCAACTGGGGCAATAGTATATCCTCTGCAAAAAATGAGGTAGAAACATAGAAATTTTTCACACTGTTTGACACATAACGAAAAGTTTTTTTACACCATGCCATGAAAACGGTAAAACGTTCAATTCTGTTTCTAACCCTTCTGGAATTGGTATTAGCTGGCTTTGTCAACCATGCTGACGGAGGATATTGGCAAATGGTCAAGCAGGGAAGCTGGCAAGGGATGCATCATGACAAGACCAAAGATAGCAAAGCTTGCGGGGGTTTAAATGATCTAGATCTGAACTCCTTTTGTTTTGTATACTTAAATGTTATGAAAATGATGCGAAGATGAAAGTAACACTATATAGAAAATACGCTGGTTCTTGGTTTTTTACTGGAGGTGTTAGGGTTGTTTATGACACCGCAATAGCAGGTGCATCTCATGGATATACAGCTCCAAAAGATACCTCATATATTTACAAAGCAGATGCAACAGTCAAATTGACTGGAACAACGACAGGAGAAGTGAGTCTAAGTGTAAAAGTATTCCTATACTATACTGTCACACAAAATGAATATGCTGCATCAGGCGAACGGATATTTAGTGGTGCATACAGCTCTTCCACAAGGACTGTTTCTACAGGAACCATGTCAGTTAAGGATCAACTGCTCCATGTAAGAATAATCATTACTTTAGCTGGTACTTATGAAATGAATGATTACGGATTATCGGACGGAAATTTCTATGATGGAGACAACAAAATAGAATTGCTCACATTTAGGATTTATAGATATGTATCAGGCCCATGTAGACTATGTTAGAGAAGCAAAAATAAATAAGAAAAAGTCATGGAAAGTGTAATAAAATGATAGAAATAGGAGGATTGAGTGTTAAATATCCAGCTAAGCAAGTTTTCAAGGATTTTTCACTTGAAATTGACGATCAAATATTTGGGCTAGTTGGAGAGAATGGAGCAGGGAAAAGCACTTTGCTCAAACTTCTGATCGGCCTGTTCAAGCCACAAAAAGGTTATTTGACAATTAATGGGATCGATGTAGTTGCTCAAACGGACGAAGTCTTGAAAATCATAGGAGTGCTTCATGAGAACCCTCAATTTCCTTCATGGTTTCGTATCTTTGATCATTTGGTGTGGTTGGGGCAATTGCGAGGATTGTCAAAAAGTGATGCAGTTGGTCAGACGAATTTCTTACTTGCAAAATTTGGTTTGAAAGACAAGCGGCATCAATTGGTGTCATCCTTGTCTGCTGGATTAAAACAACGTTTTGGATTGTCCCAAGCCTGATAGGGTTGCCAGAGGTCATTTTTTTAGATGAGCCGACAGCGAATTTGGATGTCCGCTCAAGAATAGAGGTATTCAAATTTTTGAAAGAACTGGCCCGTAAGGAAGATGTGAAAATAGTAATTATGAGTCACATTCTGAATGATTTGGAAAAGTTTTGTGATGGGTTTGCAATTATTTCTAAAGGGCAACTGCTTCATCAAGACACAATTGAAGGCCTATTGAAAAAAGGGGTTCATTTGGAATATTCTATTCGCACCCTAAATAGAAACGATATGGAGGCTGCATTAGAAAAAATCAGAGGGATAGGTGGCACTTTGCTTGAAGTCAACCCTGTTGAGGCAATCGTTAAATTTCAGAGCCATGTGCAAGTTAATGATTTTTATGGATTGAAGCTTTCCGACTCTGTTTTGGTGAACCATACACGTAGCCTTCTGGAAGAACTCTTTTTGGAATTGAATGACGGACAGGAGGAGAGTAAGTGAAAATGAACATTTTCTCAAAAGCGTTCATGACTTTACTGTTGTCTCTTCTGTTGGTTTCTCTATTTTTAGTGCAACATGACAGTTTCACTAATGACAGACCCGTTTTTCCTATCGATGATGGTTTGGAGTAATCGTTCATCCATAAGATCTAACGAGGAGGAAAGCTTGTGTTCAGAATTATAAACAACAATGTGACGCTTTTGTTATCAATATCTCTCTACTCTTATGGACATGGAGAGCTACTGCTACGAAACCAAACACTTTCCAAAATCATAGAGCCATATGCTTTTGAGGACGTAGCTCCATTTTCAGGGTCATTATTATTGCAAATTAAGACATTTTCGTCAGATAATGCAACATGGGGTGTTTTAGAGTATTCATATGCAATCGAAGTGGGATGGAATAACATACTGTCCCAATTTTTCCCAATATTAGCTTTCTTGACAGCAATGATTGCCATCGCATCAATTGGGCAGATCATATATGAAGCCAAAAAACAGAAAATTGATCAAACTCATGAAGTTGTTGAAATTTGCAGAATGAATAAAGTGGAATACTCGAAAGCATGGATTATTTGGCACAGTTTGAAATATCAAGTCAAAAATTTTGAAGCCAGCAAATTGGTACTAATTTCATTCTTTTTGTTTCCCTTTGTTTTCGAGACATATGAATTGCCCCTATGGGTACCAAATTTTGACTTTTCAAGTTTTATAGCAAATTTCCAAAGAGGTATCCGTTTGATGTTTTTTCTATTTTATCCAGTAATTTGTGCCATATTGATGTTCGATTTCAAGGCCAAAGATTTAATGAAGGAGTGGATACTTCCAATCGAAAAGACTTATGTCTGGATTTCAAAAGTTGTTGTTGGTATTTTTATTTTGCTCATTGTCAACTTCGCCTCTCTAAGCTTTTGGTTCGTGGTGCAACAGATGATTGTGTTGAATGTCACATTGAACCTGCTTTTTGTATTGAAATATGGGTTCTTGATGTTCCTGTATTCAAGCATTTATTTTTTAGTTAGCTGTGTATTATTATTCTTTTTTAAGGAAAAATCATTGTCATCAATCATTGTTTTGGCTATTGGATACTTTCTAGAAGAAAACTCTACATTTGGTTTTCGTGGAGCAATTACAGAATGGAATTGGTTTCATCCAGTCATTATTGGATTAGGTTTCGTGGTCTTTAGCGTGTTATCTTTCTTTGGGCATAAGCAAGTGAGGGGAATACCGTGAAAATAAATGAAGTAAGGCGATACAAGTTTAGTATTATGACAGGAATCATTTTGATCATAATGATCCTCAATGGAATTGCTAGCGGAGAGGAAAAAATACTGTTAGATGAAGAGCATGTCATCACCTCCCAAAATTATGATGTCAGTCTTACAGGGATATATAAACCATACTTTTTCATCGGTGAAAGGGTTGAAATTGGTATAGTGGTCTTATCAGGCAATTTTACCATAGAAATCCAAGCAACAAATTTCTTCTCAAGAAGCAATTCGTCCTTTATTG
>JALUTL010000086.1 GCA_027016475.1 Candidatus Heimdallarchaeota archaeon | reverse complement strand
GGTGAACATATTGTTTAGCAAAAACTGTCCAGCGGCTACATCCTTGAAGGTGAAGTCGGTAAGGTAACTTGATTTTCGATTTGGTTTCAGAGAAAGGTATGCATAGGCCACTAATTTATTGTTTTCATAGGCAAATAATGTTGCATATTGTATGTTTGGGTTGTTCTTGATACGCCATTGAAAGTATTCATAGGTTTGATGGATATGTATTAGATCAGGATGATCACGTCTAAGATCGTCATATAGATTTATTATATCATTGGGATTGAGCAGATCATCAAATATTTGGTATTTTTTCGGATCAGTTTTTGTTTTACGGAATAGCCTGCGGAATGTTGAAAATGTTTTGAATCCAATTATGGCAGGAATCAGAGCGACGGTATAGGCTAATTTTTTTGAGCGTTTTGCCCTTTTTCGAAATGTGAAATAATTCATGTCAGCCAATGCAGAAGGTAAGCTAACAATCGCAACACTTCTTTCATAAGCTCGATCATAGACCTTAAAACGCAAAACTTTTTTCCATAGATCACCCAGTACTGTCAATCCCCAAACAATCTCCATTCCTTTATCTTTGGCGATTTTCATGGCGTAACCATAGAATTTGCCAAACATTATTTTTTTACGGAACCTTGGATCGATCAATGTGTTTTCGGATTTCCCAGTAAGGACTGCCTGTCCATTGATATTCAGATATATTGGAATCATTCCTTGCGTAGCAACAATATCATTGTTGTCTGTAGCAACCACAAATACATATTTGTCAGGCAAGTAACTTTCATATTCATGAAACCAACTTTCATATGATCTGTTGTCAAAAAGATATCGGTTATGCAGTTCAAATGCCCGTTTTTTTTCCGTTTCATCAATTTCTTTGATTTCTACCACAAAATCAGTCAAACTTTGAAGATTATATGAATATTTATGACGCAAACAGATTTTGTTGAAAGTTCCATATTTGCCTGTCACCCAATTTTTTTTTTGAGAAGTCACAATGTTCTTTTTGACAAAAGGAGGCTAAGTGCCAACAGCGATGACCCAGCAATGCTGACAGCTATCAGCCAATAGAACGACACATAGAAGCCATACTGCTCTATTAAAACACCTGTCAAATAGACGAAAGGGACTCCAAGAAGCCTAGTAAGCGTAGGCAGTAGGGAATAGAGAGAATTTCGATATTCATCCGGCACCAGATCCAAATTAATGCGCTGTTGAAGAACATATTGTATATTTTCCCAAAAAATCGGAATTTGGTAAATGAGCAGAAGTCCAGCAAGAAGAAGCAATGAGAAAGTGGTAGGTGGAAAAGCCCGATAATATAGCATCAATAACGCAAAAAATAGTGCATTGCTAAGTAAAGAAGCAATGAAGACCCAAAACGCTGCATGTTTAAAGCGATGGATAATCTTGATTGTGACAAGTTGCCAGAGAATGCCGAAGAGAAATACAATACTCCTGATAATTCCAGCACCGGCGTCAGTTCCCCCTCCGTATTCTCGATAGATGCGAAAGAGGATAAAGGTATACCATATTGCCTCATTTGCAGCCCAAAGAGTGGCAATTCCCAAGAAGTAAGTAAGCATTATAGGTGACCTAAGGAAAGCCAGGATACTTTTTTGGGCTTTTCCAACATATGAGGAAATTTTTCGAGCGTATTTTGATGAATCATCGGAATCCATTTTCCAAGCAATGATGAGGAATGTAAAAACCCTCAAAATCAAAACAATCCAGAAGACGACAAAGGGAGAAATCAATGTAGAAACAAATCCACCCATCAAAAACCCCATCATTGTTGCAAGTTTGATAATGAGTTCGGATTTCGCAATAAATTGACTATAGATGGCACGTTGTGGATCAATATTGTCCTTCCGATAGATGTTGTCTGTCCAAGCCTCCAAAGCGCCGCTTTCCTGTGAAATTCCGAGACCATAAAAAAACATGAACAGAAAAATACCTATAGTTTCCGTAATTGCAAAAAAAGGCAATTGAGCATCTGAAAGCAGAAGGAATGGAAAAGAAAAGATCTGAAGCAAATAAGCGATAAGAAGAACATTTTTGTGACCTATTGTATCACCAAGATTTCCTGTAGGGAAATCAACTAATGCCTGGATACCAAAGAAAATGGACCAAGCAAGACCAACAGCAACAGGATCCAACCTATCAAGCAGGAAAAGCACAAGGACTATAAGGAGCAAATTGTCTGCAAATGTTCTGATAGAATTTATGAGTACATTCAGTGCCAAAACATTTTTTGTGTTGTGTGGAAGCCCAGAAGTTCCGAGCCATTGATCAAAAGCCACAAAGCAGTCGGAATTGCAATGAACATAAATCTTTCGGAGACGGGTTCATTTTCGCAAGAATACGGGGAAAAACGTATTGTTCAATTTATGGAATACCTCTTCGGGAATGATTGACCCATCTTCAGGAGGTGCAGGATACAAGCTTTTGAGTTCACTTAGGTATTCGGCCATCTCCCGTTCAAGAAAGAAACTGGATGAATCAGCAATAACAACCATATAGTATGGATAATTGAATTCTAGAATTATAGATCTGTCAGCAAATTTCATTGAATCGACAGAGGTTTTAGATTTAGCCACTTCAGCACCCAAATTTGTAAACGCCAAAGTCAATCCTCCAAACAGTTCTGAAGTTGCAGCTTCAGCGGGATCCTTGAATTCAACATCTAATGCTTTATGATATAATGTTCTTCCATATGAATCGACAATTCCAAACATCCTGATATTGACAGGGGCAAACAGCATGACTTTGGGATCAACGGCATAAGGAACTCCAATTAACAGGACTGCCAGAACATTTAACGGAGTATGCCACACGTTCAAGGGACTAAATGCCTCTACCAACTGAAGAATAACCCCAAGGAAAAGGATTGAAATTCCAATGAACTGGAGATGTGACAGGCGTGCAACGCGTGGCTCATAGTTTTCCAAGGAAAGAGCAATCTTGTAGGATGAGTGGAAAAGCCAACTGAAAAGAAAAATAACCCCAATTTGAAGCAAAGCCAAGGAAAATGTTTCATATTGTTGAAAAATGGGATCAGCGGAGTAATTGTCAGTTATCAAATAAAAAATATTCAGCATAGAATAGGGGACAAGAAGAGAGGCAAGTCCTCCAGTGATCCAAGGCCGAGGTTCACTTCTTAGGTTCAATTCATAATGAATAAAGAAAGCAAAAACGGAGATGGTCTGAAAGAGGATTTGGAGTTGAAACAGCCTAGTTTGCCTGAAATTCAATTCACCAGTAGGATCAAAGTTAAGAAAACCGAAAAAGTAGGAGAGTCCAATGAGAAATATTCCAGCCACCAATATGACAAGCGATGAATGCCTAAGTTTGATCATACGATACAGCATCAAGCCTCCAAATGCAACAACAATAATTGCAAGCACCAAGAAATAGGGATAAATAGCCCCAAAATGAGAATAAAATATGTATGTCCTGAAAAAAGTATAGAACGCAACGCTTGTTGCAATGATATATACAATAACAAACCCTATGGTGACAAGAAGCAGATTTAGGTAAGGTTGCTTCATTAACCATAAAGTGAAACCTCATTATTTAATCAGAATGGTTCAATAAGTAGATGTTAGAAAAGGCAAAGTGATACTTGTTTGCAGAAATCTCTATTCATGTTCCTTTTCCTGTTTGAGAAAAGATTATATTTTGAATATCAAATTGATACACATGACTGTCAAGCTTACTTGGTTAGGTCATGCTGCGTGTCAACTGGAATATGAAGGAAAAATCATTCTGATAGACCCATGGTTGAGCAATCCGAAATTTCCAGGAGACGAATATCAGCCAAAAAAAGTGGATATAATCTTAGTTACCCATGGACACAACGATCATTTTGGTGACACAATAGAACTTGGAAAGCAATTCAAACCAAAAATACCAGTCATTCATGAAATGAGTGTTTACTTGCAGAAACAAGGTGTAGAGGCCATAGGAATGAATTATGGTGGAACTGTTGATATCGATGGCATCAAAATTAGCATGGTTCCAGCAAGCCATTCTGCCGGATATGCAGACAATGAAGGCAATCTGATAAATCTAGGAAATCCTGCCGGCTACGTAATTCGATTTCCTGATGGAAATTCATTTTACCATGCAGGAGATACAGGTGTGACAAAAGAAATGGCCATCACCAGAGATCTTTTCTCACCAAAGGTTGGATTGTTGCCTATTGGAGGTCATTATACGATGGATCCGAAAGGGGCTGCGTATGCTGCAAAACTGATGAAGCTTGAAGTAGTTGTTCCCATTCACTATGGTACATTTGTCCCACCACTTGTAGGAACTCCAGAAGAGCTCTCCAAAGAGCTTGAGGGATCAGGGATTGAAATCAAACCGCTGATGCCAGGAGACAGCATTGAATTCTAACAGTTCCATATATAAATAAATTTATCAGGCATGGATTGCTATATTAATTGACGATTTTGGCGATCGAGTTTCTTGATGAAAAAATATTGAAAGGGCAGTTTGATTATGCGATGCACTATGCTACGCAACGTGCCGCCGAGGGAGACTTGAGCGTCATCCCATATCAATGCAGGATACTAGATTGTCAAGGGTTTTATCTAGAGGAATTTTCAGTTGCAAAGGATGCTACACAGTGCATTGAAAATACTTCCTCTCTTGACGTTAAGTTGGAAATATTGCTTGCCTTTTCTTTTGCGTGCTTTAGGGTTGGAAAATTGGTTCTTGCAACCAAAAAGCTTGCAGAAGCAAAAAATTTGATGATGGAAATTGCAGAAGATCATCCAAAGGCAGAAGAACTGACTGCACGAATGCATTATGTAGAAGGGATTCTTATTTCTGAAGTTGGGAGACACAAAGAAGCATTGAAGCATTATCAGAAGGCTGCAAAAATTTTCAAGAAGCTTGGGTTGTTATTTGACTATCTTTCAACTCTGAATGCCAACGGAATATCGTTTTACGAGATGAACGACCATCAACATGCATTGAACTATTTTTTGGAAGCTTTGGGAATACTGCAACGAAATGACAATCTACTTTATGCCATGAAAATCTATAACAATGTTGGCTTGATCTATCTTGAAATGGGTAAATATCATTTGGCATTGAAATACTTCGATGAAGGACTTTCTTACGCAAAAAAGACAAACTCTGTTCTTTCCGCAGATTATCTTCATCTCAACAAAGGAAGGGTCTATTTTGAAAATGGAGAAAACAATGAAGCAGAGCGTCATTTTCATAAGAGTTTGAGGCTAAGGAGAAAAGTTGGAAATGACATCACAATTTCCCAATCGTTGTATTTTTTGGCCATTACAGCAGTTCGAAAAGGAGAAAAAGAAAAGGCGCAGCAATATTTACGAGAGTTGGAATTTCTTGCGTCCAATACAGAAAACAGGGTTGTTGAAGCAAGATGGATTTGTGCAGAAGGATATTGGCTCAAAAACAAAGAAAGACTCTATGACAAAATGCAAGCCTACAAGAGTTTTGAAAGGATAGTAGCGGAATATGGTGAATTGGAGCATATTTTTACAGTATTTGCTTTGGAAAATTTGATTGAATTATTGTTGATGGAGCTCTCCGTAACAGGTTACGAAAAGTTGCTTCATGAAGTTGACACTTACGCCAAGCATTTGTTGCAAATAGGTGAAAAGCAACATGGATACCCAATAATCATTAAATCCATGATACTATTGTCTAAGGTCAGTATGATCAAATTTGATCTCAATGAAGCGGACAATCTCTTGAATCAGGCTTTAACAATTGCAGAAGAACAGCAATTGGAATTGCTTGCCAACAGGGCTAGAG
>JALUTL010000085.1 GCA_027016475.1 Candidatus Heimdallarchaeota archaeon | reverse complement strand
TCTTCAACGTTACAATTCATTTCAGCTAGGGAGGTCATCGGTGAACATTTTTCTGGTGTTTATTCAATATTTTCCTTCGAGTTTCGAGTTTTACCAGCTATTCATTGGTTTTTAGAACGAAGATGCTTCACAAATTTTCCTCCTATGACTACTAAAACGACAACTGAAATCATAACTCCGACGATTACTAATCTAGTGGCAGTCTCTGATGCAGGAACTACAATATTTGGAGCTGGAGCTGTATTTTCATATTCGACAAAGCTGTTGAAACGAAAAATCCTTGAATTTGGGAAAAATACTGTTGCTGCATACCAATAAGAAAGAAAACTAGGAATACGAGTTAAATCTACAGAATCATTCATTGACTTTCCTAGAATGTCATATACCACCCCATCTGAATCTATAAACATCAGTGTATTGTCCTTTGATCTTTGAGGACTAAATGTTTGATTATCCGCAACCTTGTAAGGTTGCATTACCTCCAATTGGGAATCAAAAAAGACAACAAAGTCATTATCTCCCACATTGAATTGCACGACACTGTCACCAGAAAACTCACTTTGAGCAAATAAGTATGTTTGGTTGCCATGCTCAATAACTAAGGTTCGCTCTTTGGGATGTTGAAGATTGTAGGGTTCTCTTTCTAAGTAATTTGCAGGATATAGCAATGATGAATCAGTGCTATAACCCCTATATTGATCAACTTTGTAAAAATCCTGATCAAAACCGCTGTTTCTGCTGAGAATGTGACTTTCAGGAAAAAATAGCTTCCATTCGTCCCAAAACATATCCACAATAGGTAGATAGCTCAATCTTTGTCCAATTCTTGGGCCTGACATTCCAAGACTTAACATTTGAACAAAGCAACTGTCTGAGTCCCTATCATAAAATACCAAATTGCTTTCAAACAAAATCCCAGTCACTCCAATTTCACTGCCGTTAAGCTGTTCAGTGGGATAAACTAATGGTGATCCAGTCAATGGACAATAGGTTATTGCCATCCCTAAAGTATGATCATTTACAACTTCATGTCTATTCATTATTCTGACTGGATACCCATACCATTCACCATCAATGCTAAATCCAAATATTCTGTCTCCTGCATCAAGATATGAGTCGGCTTCATTCACATTTTCATAATGTGGGTCATCTATTGAAGGAATAGCTTCTCTATAATAAAGGCCTGTGGGATCTGAACAGTCCAAGGTCGCACCTTCATTCCCTCTTTGCTGATGTAGATTGGGTATGCCAAAACTAAGACTTGGCAATCCTGAAAGGATTAAGAATAACAAAGAAACACTCGCAATAAGAATCCGCATCATAAACTGTCATACGTCAAAAATTATAAACCCTCAGTATGGAAATAGAGTAGATGAATATGAAAGATAGTGTGGAAAAATTCCCATTTGAATTCATTAAGAATAAATAACAGATTTGATACAGCAAATTAGTGCCAAACGAAACATGCAATGTCTGTTTTGGGTTGATTCATGAAAAGCCTTACCGTTGCCCATTCTGTGAAAATGGACACCATAGGGATCATCTTGCCGCATGGTTGTTCATGAATCCTCATTGCCCTGTCTGCAAGGAGGAAATGCCTGGAAAAATCCTAAGTGAACTGGCACCGAAAACGCAAAAAGAAGCAGAAGACATGAAGCGGTATTTTGACCATATCCAACAAAATTTCAAAAAAGATCTGGAGGTCTTGGAAAAAATTG
>JALUTL010000084.1 GCA_027016475.1 Candidatus Heimdallarchaeota archaeon | reverse complement strand
CTACTATGTCTTGTCTCCCTTGATGCATGAAAAGAAACGATGAAGACATTCTTTTCACCAAGTTTGTTTCTCAAGAGATCGACTTCACTCTTAGCCTTGACTCCCGAGAGAAAAACAACTGGTTTATCCCGATAATTTTTCTCAATAAATTCAAGGGCTTTTTCAGTGAAATATGAATCTGATTGGGCTTTACACTCTCCTGCAACCTTGACGATATTTTCAGGAGTTGCTTCGAGGCCTCTCTCTTCAACTGCTTTGTAGACAAATGTCCCTGTTTCAACAAGAGGGATGTCCTCTTCTTTTTCAAGGATACGTGCATGAGTGGATTTTCCAGAAAGCGGTAAGCCAACTAAAATTATGACCTTCAACGTTTTGCTTTTCATAATTGCTTCTTTTAAATTATCTCTAATGTTCAAAAGATTTGAAAATATTGAGATATAAAAATCAACGCAATTACGAAGCTATAGATATTAATTTTAATTTGGGGGAGGGCACTGACCTATGAAAATTTCAGTCCCTCGAAAAGCCAAGGAAGCTTTACAGCTCATTGAAGAATCTGGTTACCAGGCATACATTGTAGGAGGGACCGTAAGAGACCTACTACTCGCACAGTTTAACAACAACCCCGTTAATTTCAAAAAATTGGATATTGACATTGCAACCAATGCACGACCTGAAACCATAAAACAAATTTTCAAAGGATACAAACAGTTCTATGCAGGAATTAGACATGGCACTGTAGGTGTCTTCTTTAAAGGAATAAAGGTCGATATTACCACTTTTCGTGTGGAGGGGTCATATTCTGATGGCAGAAGACCAGATTCTGTAAAATTTGTTTCCGATCTTCAAGATGACCTTGCTCGGAGAGATTTTACTATCAATGCAATGGCCGCTGATTTGGAGGGAAACATTCTCGACCCATTTTCAGGTTTGAAGGATCTTCAAAATAAAGTGATAAGGGCTGTAGGAGATCCTATTGAAAGGTTTGAAGAGGATTCCCTCCGAATGGTTAGGGCGATCCGGTTTGCTGCAAAGTTGGGTTTTGAAATTGAGAAGAACACCTTGGATGCAATCAAGACCTCTTTCGACCTTATCAAAAAGCATCAAATTTCTCTTGAAAGAATTTATGTTGAACTGCAAAAAACATTTGAAACTGGACCCAGCAAAGGAATACATTATCTTAACCAATCTGGTCTGACAAAGGTTCTGTTTCCAGAAACTAGTCAATGGTGTCATACACTGGAACAACGGTTCCAAGATCTACTTGACTCGTTTGATGATGAAACAATATTCGCCCTTCTCTACTTTACAGACCTTTTCTCTTTGCTCAAAATTGATGAAACCTTCTCTGACAAAAACATCGAAAGAATAAGCAATTTCTATCTAAAAAGGTATCCTGGGATTGGAAAATGGAAATCCATAAGAATTGCAATGAAATTAATCCTCTTAAATAACGCTTTCGCACTTGATGACGCCAAAGCAAGCAAGGGTGAAATCCGTAGATGGTTGTTTAAGCCGTGGTATTATTTCTCAATGAAACAGAAGGACTTTGCAATTCCGTTATTGGAAGATGCCAAAAACGCTCTAGAAATAATGGGTCGCAAAAATGGGAACTCCTACTTTAAACTAAATAATGAATTCGACCAAACTATCGATTATCTAAATTCATTTTCCAAACCAATTAACGGTGATGATCTTAAGAAAATTGGACTCACGGGAAGAACC
>JALUTL010000083.1 GCA_027016475.1 Candidatus Heimdallarchaeota archaeon | reverse complement strand
ACTTGGAGGGAAGGATATCCTGCCTTGTAGATCCATTGGTCAAAGAACCAATCCAAGGGGATTCCTGTTACTTCCTCAATGCACCTTGAAAGGTCTACTGTTTCAACATGTTTCTGCCCATAACGTTCCAAATAGATTCGAATCGCGTCACGAAAACTCTCTTCTCCAACCAAATGACGAATCATGTGAACCCGCCAACTGCCACCAGGATAGAGATGGGCATCAAAAATGTCTATAGGTTCCGAATACACGTTCGTTACGATAGGTCTCCTATAAGCTGAAGCATCCTCATTGAAGTATCTTTCTGCATTTTCCAGCATCCGATAGTCAAACTCATCCTTGCCCTCAGAATGAAGTGTGTACAATGCATCAAAGTAGGTTGCAAAGGATTCATGCAACCAAGCGTGGCCCCAAGATTTGGCAGTTATCCAATCTCCGAACCATTGATGAGCAGCTTCATGTGCTACCAAATAATTGGATGTTGAATCAAGCATGGCCCTGTCATCTCGAAGTGTCAAATCTGTCTGTGTAGTCGCGGATGTGTTTTCCATTCCGCCAAAAATGAAACGGGATGCAGACCATTGCGAATAGCTTTCATATGGGTATGGAACCTTCGTGTATTCTGAAAAGAACTTTAGGATTTTACCTGTCTCTCGATAAGCGTTCTCAGCTTCTTTTTCCCTTCCCTTCTGTGCGTACCAACGAATTTCAATACCATCAACCATTTCTTTGTGCTCTGCCAAATCACCTGCGGCAAAAGTCACCAAATAAACTGGATGCTTAAAATCAAACTTCCAATGCATGACTCTCTTTCCATCCTTTTTTTCATCACTAATCAGTTTTCCATTTGAAAGTGAAGTCCAACGTTCGGGGATACGTCCGATTACCTCAGTTGTTGCTTTCCAGATAGGGTTGTCCAAGACAGGTGCATAGAATTGAGTATCTTCGTCTTGCCCTTGCGTCCAAACCTGCTGGCTTATGTTTGGATAATGTTCGTCTGGATTGACAAAATACATCCCTGCTTTGGGTTCATGGACTTCATATGTGATGTAGATCAATTTTGTTTCCCCTTTCTTCCCACTCAGGTCTACAAGCAAATGTTCTCCAGTGGAAATGAAATCGATGTCCTTTCCTGCAGTTTTCACTGAATGAATAAACAACCCGCGTGAATTGAATTTCAGTTGGTCATCATTATCTGTCTTGAAAAATAGAGTATGGGTGACTTGACCATGTATTGACATACTTTCTGGATCTATGTCCAAATCAAATAAGATGTGTTCCACTTCTACGTTGTGATTAGGAATCCAATGAGGTTTTGCATCAGGCAAAGCATACCTTGACCCATGCTGAATGTATCTACAGTACGAAAAGGATTGAACCATGAAATGAATTTTTGGAGAGCCTATATAATCAATATCATATGACGAAAAAACAAGTTCCGTATATTTGGATATAAAATTGCTTCTTATCCATCAACTTTTGAAAATATTTCTTTCCTTCTAATGGACAGTTACTCCCAAAATAGTATAATCAAGACAGCGTGTTGCTTTTTGCTTTTGAGAAAATGACATATAAGCATGTTAATAATAGTCGATAAATGGTCAACGATATGAAGGTTTCCATTGTAATGCCAACATACAATGGCGAAAAATACATTCAAGAGACTTTGGAAGCAATAGTCAAACAAACCTACACCAATTGGGAATTGATTGTTTGCGATGATGGTTCAACAGATGGTACTTTGGAGATTATTGGACGAATGGCAGAGATCCATCCGAATATTAAGATACACAAATTTACGCATGTAGGAAATCCGGCCATTCTTAGAAATAAGGGCATAAGGTTAGCGGAAGGAGAGTACATCGCACTCTGTGATCAGGATGATTTATGGGACAGACAAAAGTTGGAATTGCAGATTAAGGTAGTCAAAAAGCACAATGCCAAATTTGTGGCAGGTAGGAACGCCATTATCGATTCAACTGGAAAGATTCTTGCCCAATCGTCAGATAACAAGATATTTCAGTTCATTGAAAAGCGAGGTTTGATTAACGAGAAACAACCTTTCATTCCCCCATTTTACTTGTTGTTAGGCAACTTTATCATGAATTCAACAATGCTTGTCAAAAAAAACCTGTATGAAGAATTAGGTTATCTTAGTGAAGCTGTCGAGCATAGGGGAATAGAAGATTATGAATTCATTTTAAGAGTCATTGCAGCAGGATACAAAATCTACTACCTGTCGAATCAGCTCATAGGATATTGGAGAACTCATTCAACCAATCTGTCAAATGAAATTGGCTCAGTTCAAAAATTGAAAACCATTCTTCGAGATATAATGAACATAACCAACGCATCATCGATAAGGGAAGATTTTGACCTCCTTCTTTTCAAACAAAGAATCGCCTATATTAAAATGCAAATTGCAAGAGCACAGCTCCGGGAAAACCCATCAATTTCAAACAAGTTGAAAAAACAATTGCAAACACAACGTTTCCGTTTCTATAAGCTTTTAGGAAAAGTTACAGGAAAATCCATTTACTAATAAACCATTGGCTCAGCTCATTTTGATAATCAATTTATCAAGCTGAAATGCTAGCTTTTCGTTCTCATGTGCTTATTAAGCAAAATTAGAAGCATTGAATGACATGGCACTAATGAAAGCTAACCATTGGAATTATTTCGCCAAATATCTTACGGCCCAAACAATCATGTTTCCATTACTTATATTGTTGATTCTGATCAATTCTGCTCTGACACTGTCGATACCACAGGTTCTTAGGTGGTTTATTGACGCATCATTGGAAAATACATTGGATATAACAAGGAACCAATTTATACTCATTTTTCTTGTGATTTTATCAATTAACCTAGCCATTGGGTTTTTGGTAATTGGACTTACCGATCACATAGGTTGGAATGCTACAACAAGGCTTCGCCTCGATTTGTTAGAAGCCATGTTGTCAAATGGGAGAGAGCATTTGGTGGAGGAAAGTGCAGGAGCGTTAATTGAACGCATTGATGGAGACACATTGCAACTTACAGAGCTGTTTTCAAAGGTGCTTGTTACAATTTTGGCTAATATAATAATTTTGTTGGGGATATTGTATCTTGTCAGCATTATCCATTGGAGTTTTGGCTTGGCGTTCTTCTTCCTGGTGTTGATCACATTTTTGTTTAGCCTTTTCACAAGATCGAGATTCGTCCCCCTCTTTCAACATGAAAGAAAAAGAGTTGAGGAACTCATTTCAACAGTTGAAGAGGCAGTTAATGTCAGGGAGGATGTAATGGGTGTTGGAAAGAGAGAATACGTGCTGAACAAATTAAAGAAGAAAGAGAACGAAAAATTCAGTGCCTCCATGGAGGCGGTAATGAAATCCAGAGTAGTCAATGTCGCATTGAGTTTAATGATGGGTTTGGGTATTGTGACACCTTACCTATTAGGAACTCCTCTAATCCTTTCCTCGTCAATTACTGTTGGAGAATTGTTCCTAGTTGCATTTTATGGGACATTGATTTTTGCGCCAATTTTTGAAACAGTACGAAATATTCAAGTTCTTCAGAAGGCAGAGGGTAGCATGAGGAGGATTCAAGAGTGGAGCGCTTCCAAACCGACTGAGCAGTTTTCTGCGTGTGCACTTCCTCAAAATTTTGAAAAAATAAGTCTAAACAACGTAACATTTACCTATCCCGGAGCAACAACACCCATTCTAATGAATATGTCATTGGAGTTTGAGCAGAACAAGGCTTATCTTATTTATGGAAAAACTGGATCTGGTAAGACCACTTTAACCCGACTAATATTGGGATTGATTAAACCAACGTCAGGATTCGTTCGGCTTAATGGAGACGACCTAAACAATTTTGATCCAAGCGAGTATGCAGAAAAAACACTTGTGATATCACAGAATGAAAGATTGTTCAATTCAACAATAAGGAATAACTTGACGCTGTTCGACCATACAATTCCTCTTGAAGAAATTATGATTTGCCTTTCCAAATTAGAATTGAAGTCATGGGTCGAATCTCTGCCTAATGGCATAGAATCGAAGACAGCAGAGATAAAGATATCAAAGAGCGAGAAACAAAGATTGCTCATTGCAAGAGCTCTCATTTGCAAGCCACAATTGCTGATACTCGATGAAAGCACATCCAGCTTTGATTATGAGAATTTCCTGCTATTTGAAAACATACTAGAGGAATTTAAGGAAGATCGAATCGTTGTGATTGTTTCACATGATCCAAAGGCGATTAACATTGCAGACCTTGCAATCAAACTTGATCGCGGCAAGGTTTTACAGCATGACATGCTCAACCCCTCGGAAAGAGAATTGGAGGTTGCTCACAAATGAAGGTTTCATACTCCAACCTCATCAAAAATCAGCCATTGGCCTTTTCCTTTTCGACAATTCTTCAAATATTGCTTTATCTACTTCCTTTGGCTACCGCGATATTGATCAAAGCGCTTTTCGACAGCATAATTGGAACGGAATCCTCAGGATTGACACCATTGCAGGCATCTGTTGGCATATTGGTTACGTATCTTCTTGCAGCCTTTTTTGATTATGCATCTGCATATCAGCAGATGAGGTTTGTTTTAGGCTCACAAGCTTTTGTTAGGGAGACATTTATGACAGAGTTGTACAAACCAGGAATTGCAGTCTCGATTAGCGCGGGAGACGCGGCCAATCGACTTAACCATGATGTTGAAGAAATTACTTGGTTCACGTCCTTTGTCACAACTGCAATAAGTTTTGGAATATTTGCAATTGTTGCGTTTTCATATATGCTTCTGTTGCATCCTATCATTTCGATAATTGTAGTGCTTCCATTTGTGGTAGTTTCTTTCGTTTCCCATAAAGTCCAAAAACGATTTCTTTGGGCAAGGCAGGATCTAAAGAATGTTTCTACCGAAATATCAGAAATTTTGAGTGATATTGCAGACAATAGCGATGCGATTCTGAGTTCAAAAGTTCGGAGAACTGTATTTGAACACTTCAAGCACCTAGATATCAGACGTAAGAGACTGGCCATGATTGATTCAATGGTCAGCTATTTCTCAAGAAATTCTAACAAAATACTTTCAACTCTTGCATTGGGAGGTATTGTTGTCATTCTGGTAGCCCAACAGGGGACTTTCGGACTGAATGCTGGCTTGTTGACTTTTTTTCTATATCTTATCAACTGGTTGGGAAAATTTTCACTTGTGATAGGGGAATTTCTTGCTTGGAAACAGCGAGCGTCAATTTCTTTGAAGAGGATCAATCGTGCATTCTCGCTGTTTCCGATAGGAGAAATCAAGAGAGACCCATACCAAAAGTCCTTGATCTCACTTGAAAAAATAAGTATACCAATTGGTGCGAACAACAGTTTGAAGATTGATTCATTTGATGTCAAACCAAATGAAAAGATAGTTGTTGTTGGCAAAAACAAGACTGGAAAAACACTGCTAGCTAAATCCATACTCGGAATGCATCCCAAGTCTGGTGAGACAATCATCAATGCAAAATTAAAAATTGCTTATGTTGCACAAAATCCAAAACTCATTGAGGGAACAATCATTGAAAATCTGTATCTTTCTTCAGAAAGCAATACACTGGCAATTCTTCACCAACATCATCTTTCAAGGTGCTTGAAAGTTTCTAACCTTGAGTTGAAAGAATTTGAAGAAGGATTGTTGACACAAGTAGGAACAAAAGCAGCAAAGGTATCTGGAGGTCAAAAGCAGAGAATTGCACTTTGCAGGGCTCTTTTGTGCAACTCAGATATTCTTGTATTGGACGATTTTGTCAGTGATTTGGACGTGGAAACCAAAAAATCGATATTAAAGAACATTTCTTCACTCAATGAGGTTGCTGTTTTGTGGTTCACTTCTGATGAAAGCTACATG
>JALUTL010000082.1:3600-5904 GCA_027016475.1 Candidatus Heimdallarchaeota archaeon | reverse complement strand
AATCAATAATCAACCTTATCCAGAACATCATCAGATTCATCAACAGAATAACCTAAACAAGAAATAAAAATAAACAAAATCACAATATAAAAAATGGACAAGCCGCGATTTGAACGCGGAGCCTCCTGAATGCGAATCAGGCGATCTACCAGGTTGATCTACTTGCCCTTATGTTATTGTAATGATTTGAGTTATTTTAATTTTGTTTTGGGTTTTAGTTTGAATTAATCTTCATTCATTTTCTTGAGGTTCTGTGTGTTCATCATATTGTTTTGTTTGTTTTTTCTTCCATATTGGTCTTGTGATGACGGCAACGAGCCCTGCAAAAAATGCGAAAGCTTCGAGGTTGTTGAGGATATTGATTGCGAATTCAAGAATAGGTGATCCTGACAGTGTTGCTAGTGGTAGGAGTACACTGAGCTGTCCGCTATGGAGTGATGTGCTGGCGATATCTGCATATATTTTTACGATAATCATGAGAAATGCAGAAGAGATGATGAGCAGGTGCCCAGAGATATTTTGTTTTGTATATTTTGTGACAAGGCTGATTGATAGGAATTTGAAAGAAGAGTTTATGATGATGATTGCTGGAAGAACAAGAAAACCCAAAGGGAGGGTGAACTGTTCGCTGATGATGAATGCGAAGTCGAACGCGACGACTTCAAACGGAATCCATTGAAGAGCGAAATCAAACGGCATATTGAAGCTAACTGTGAGGAAGGAAAGGGAATCGATGAGTTTGTCCCAGAAGAGTGAGATCCAAGCGAACAGGTATGCTGTTCTTGTTACTCTCACCGCATTTGAAGATGTACCAACATCGAGCAATATTCCTGCTCTGGTGACTTTTCTTCCTTTGAATATTCCTGTGAAAATGGCCAGAAGGGAATATCCTTCTGCATAGCCGATGACGAGGGCAGCTGCCCCAATGATGAAGATGAAGTCGAGTTCAAGGATTCTTTCAACTGCAACTATGTTTATGGCAAATGTGTCAACGATGAGCTGGAGGGGCTTTTCCATTTGTTGCGATGTCGGTGGTGCGGTATAGTATGTTTTTGTGAGGTCTCCTCCGACATAAACTATGGCGATGTCCCACAATGTCCAGAGGACGGCTGGCAAAAGGTAGAAGAATCCAACTATTGGTATTACCATGAGAATATATGACGAAGTAAGATGAAAGAAGATCCGAAGTGTTTCAAGCACTACAAGAAGCAGTCCTGTTACGATGAGCAAAAGGATATAATAAATTCCGATGCCGATAAGCTGGAAGATTAGGTCTCCATCCTGTCCCAAGGATGCATTCAGAAGAATGGCAATAAAAATGTTAAAAATTAAGGCTACCATGATGATAAATCGATATCGTTTGATGGAAGGTCTTTTCATGGTGGCGAGGAATTCCCTTCCAGTTTTGCTGAAAATGGCCAAAAACATGATGAGGGGTATAGAAAAGGTGATGACGAAAAGGGTGACAAAAATGTTGGTTCTTATCTGTGCATAGGCTATGAGGTCTGTTCCCATGGGTTCAAACACTGATACGATGAACCAATAGGCTGAGACTGCGGCGTGAGTCAGGTAGATGTTTACTATTGCCACGTCAAGAAGTATAAAAACTTGGGCAATAAAAATTAGGATCAGAAAAAACAGGAATGAGTTAACGAGGGTTTGGTATTCCGTGACTGTGAAATATTCCTTCTGATCCTTGAAAATCAAGTTGATGAACAGGTAGAAGGTTGAAATGATGAGTATGGCTGATGCCGCTATCAGCAGAAAGTGGATCTGGTCGGTTCCAAGTACATTTTCTACATCCAATTGATCCCTATTGGGGGCGATTTGTGTGGACAGGGTTGCAAGAATGACGAGAAAAACAATGACAGTCAATAGGCTGGCAACTCGTTCCCAGTTGCTTTTGAGTGCATTCCATGTAGATTGTGCTATCTTCACGAATTAAGGCGTGCACAGTAGATTATTAATCTTTGTAATTTCATGTTTATAGCATCCTGCATTATTCCAATTGGAATTAATTCATATCAATCGAAATGGCCCTTTTTTAAAGTTCGAATGGTATATAGGTAGGATGGTTAAGCCAGAGTTGACATTCAATGGAATTCATCCATGCAGTGATGGACTCATTCGAAAAATAATTGATTACAAGTATTCTCGTTGCAATATTGGAGATGTGCAAAAATTATTCCAAAAAGAATATTTTGATTTTGCTGAGTTCCAGCAGCAATTGGATATCCCATTTCTGTTGTCCGGTAATTTTGCTTTGGAAGATATATTTCGTCCATTTGTAAGGAATGTTCCTTC
>JALUTL010000082.1:0-3590 GCA_027016475.1 Candidatus Heimdallarchaeota archaeon | reverse complement strand
TGCCAATTGTACGGTTTCATTACACCAATACTTTTTTCAGAGCCGCGGACTTGGTGGACTTGCTTCCCGAAGATCCTGTAGGATTGTTCAAGGATGTGAATCCTCTTTTTGACATTCCTACCTACAATCTGTCCTTTTCTGATGCGGGAAAGTTTATCATTCCTGGCCCATATACCTTGGCTTCTGTACTGAAAGACGTAAAGGGAATATATCCTTCATTTGACAGTTATGTCATTGCCTTGGCTGATTATCTTTCAAAAGAGCTTTCTGAATTGCCTTTCAATATTGGCTTCGTTCAATTTGATGAGCCATATCTTGTGTGGAAACAGCTATCTAGAAAGCATAGAGATGCAATTATTCAGTCGTATGAAATCTTGCGGGATTACATTGGTGCACGGACTGCCATAATCAACACCTTCTTTGGAGATGCATCGGGAATTCTTCCGTTTTTGATCGATTTGGACGGATATGGGATAGGGATCGACTTTTTGAAGACGAATCCATTGGAGTTGGAAGACTATGATTTCAGTTCCAAGTTTCTTCAGGCAGGGATTGTCGATTCGCAGAATTTTAAGACTGATGACGGAAAGAAGGTGAATCCGATCAATCAAAGGCTTTACACCAAGCTTATTGAACTTCTTCTTTCTACAAACCCTGAACGGCTGTTTCTTACAAGTACGGGACCATTGGAATTTCTTCCAAGAGATATTGCCGACCAAAAAATTAGACAATTGGCCAATTTAATTGCAGGAGGTGAATTTTGATGGCGGAAGAAGCTTTTTTAACACATGAAGTTGGGTCTCTCAGAAAACCACCGTTTCTTCAAAAGGCTTCAAAGCACATTCCCTTGACAGAAAATGATCTCATTGAAGCAAAGCAGTTTCTGGAGCTCATTGAAAAAACCGAATTGGAGGATGAACTTACACTGTTTCTGTCCCAAATTAGCAAGGGTTTGGACTCGGCAGCATATCAAAGTGAACTGAACGAATGGAGGGTAAGATTGAATGTTGGCTATAAGGAATCCACTGGAATCGACATAATCGATGCAGGTGAATGGTTAAGACCTGAAATGTACCAATACATTGTTGAAAGCAAAGCGTTGTCAGGCATAAGGTCTCTTTCCTATGTCCGCTCATTCGATTACAATTTCTACAAACCTGGTGTTTACTTTTCAGATTTATCCTATGATGGACAATATCCGATCCATCTACAAGAGTTTTTGTGGGCTAAGAAACATGCCACAAAGCCACTGAAGATTTGCGTCACCGCCTTCAACACCATTGCGGAATGGAGCTATACTGGTTCCAAAAACTTTGAGGATTTTGTATTCGACCTGATTGACACAGTTTATGTGCCAGAAATCAGTCTCCTGATCAATCATGGGGCCAATTGGATACAGTTGGATGAACCGGCATTGACAACACATCCTGAACATGTAGAGACTTTTGTTGATGCTTGGAACTATTTTGTTTCAAAACTTCCCGCAAACAACGATTTGATTTTTTCATTGCACAATTGTTTTTCTGACTATGATTTGCTTTTTCCCATTCTTCCTGAATTGAACCGTCTTGGTGCAATTTCCCTTGAATTTGCCAACAGAGATTCTTGGCATCTCGGTAAGGAAAACAGGTATGCTTACCAAGCTTATGGAAAACAAATCAAGAACCTCTACGAAGCGGAAACTGGATTTAATGCGAAAATTGCTCTTGGCGTTCTCCCTGTCCACACTGATCGATTGACGACTCCTGAACTGATTCGTGACAGGCTTCTCTATATCGCAGATCTTGTTGGAAATCCTGAATTGGTGCTTGGCGCACCTGATTGTGGACTTCGACAGCGCTCATTGCCAGTTGCTCACAAACTCCTTTCTAATCTTTCAGAAGGGGCAAAGTTGGCAAGGGCTGAATGGGGGTAAAAGTATGCAGTATTCCGTAGAGCTTGAGCCGCCAAAAGGCAAGGCAATACTGACAAAAGTCAATTCCCAAATCAAGGAAGAGATACTGAAATATATTCCCCATGTGTATATGTTCTCAATTACTGATCGCCCTACTTTTGGTCTCAGTTCTACGGCAATGACACGTCTTGTAAACGAATGTCTCTCTCTGTTTGGAGCGAATCACATTCGGTCATGCCTTCATTTGACTACTCGCATTTCATGGTTTGATATTTACAGCCAAGTTCTGGAATCAATCAACGGGGGAGTTACAGACATTATGCCGATTCTTGGCGATCCGCGTGGCCCAAAGGTACAGAACTATTTCAGAAATGGGTTTGAAATCCTTGGTTTTGTATCCTACATGAGATCCGGCGATCCTTCGTTGCTCCCACCTTCTTTGTCAAACTATGTTGAGAATGAAGACCTTATTGCGCCATTAGCTCATTATTCTTTCAAAATTGCTTCAGTTGTCAATACCAATTCCGTTCAGACCATTCAGGGTAAAACATTCAACATTAGGGAAAAGGAAATCCGCAATGCCTTGAGAAAGCAAGTACTAGGTGCTGATTACTTGATTTGTCAAGGTATAATCTCTGCCGATGACTATTTTTCTTTCAAGGACGAAGCGTCTTTGGACATCCCAATTGTTCCAAGCATCATCCCCCTCCGCAAACGGCTAATCAGTGCTTTCGGATTGCCTTGCCTTCCAGAAATTATGTCACAACTTAACGCTGCAAACTCCGTAACAGAGGAACGGATTGTGGGAAATGTCTTGGCTTCATCAATTCTTTCTGAATTAGAGGATGGGGGTGAAGATCATGTTCACATCTTTTCACTAGGGAATTATGAAAATTTTGAACAGATCACAGGCATGGCCAATTTGACCCGTATCAATTCCCATTTTGAATCAATTGTCTCAAAAGCATTCAGAGTGTAACATTTACGGAATTCGTAATTTTTTCTTTTTTAGGGGTACACAAACGCTAGTACGATCCTTATTTACACATGTATGACTCCACTATATTTCTACAAAATTTCCAAGCGAACTGGGACAAAGTAACGGAAGTTTTCCTTGCGAGGATGGCTCCAAGCTTATACCTGAACCATCATGGTACGTGATATCCAAAACTCGTTTGGAAACCAAGTATGAAGTGGTTCTGCTTTTTGATGATTCTTATGCAGTTTTTGATGTAGTGAGTGATTTTCTTAATGATATCGAGCGTAGCCTAAGTGCACAGGCAGCAAGTGCGGCTTAAGAATCCAGCCCTTCCAGATCAAAATTCAAAACCTAGTGTTGTATTTTACGGTTTCGTAAGCATTATTCCAAAGGAAAGGATTATGGATCTAAGCTTATAGGTTGGAATTATTGCCCTCAAATACTCCCGATAGTTGTATGTGAAATTTTCCTTGTAATTTGTTTGTACCAATAATTGGCCTATTCATCAAAGAATGACTGCCGTTTTGGTATTATGGCATAAATGGCAAACAGCAGACCAAACAACAGCAAAATGGCCAGCGGATATGTCCAAAATGGAAAGGGAGAAGCCGAACTATCTTCTCGATCATAAACGGAAATCGCAGTTAACACCATATGAAAAATCCAATATGCATTTTCTACTTTTTCATGGCATGGTGGGCTATCACTGTTGTTTAT
>JALUTL010000081.1 GCA_027016475.1 Candidatus Heimdallarchaeota archaeon | reverse complement strand
ATTAAAACAAAATAATTGAATCAAAAGAAAAATCAATTATAAACGAATTATTTCACAAATAATGATCATAAGTTGAACTCCGAAGAACTATTATCAAACAGCACACTAAACCAAACAAACAAAAATTGCCAAGGCTAAACAACTCATGGTCGTTGTAAAAGTCAAGAAGCTTCTTGAAAACGCTCAAGTCCCAAAGTTTGCCTATGAAACAGACGGCTGTGCAGACATAAGTGCAGCAGAATCAGTTACAATTGAGCCTCAAGCTTGGATGGCTGTCAGAACAGGATTGTCCTTTGAAATACCACACAGTTTTGAGATGCAGATTCGACCAAGATCAGGGTTAGCACTGAAGTATGGTGTTACCGTGTTGAATTCACCAGCAACAATAGATTCTGATTATAGAGGAGAAGTCAAAATAATTCTCATAAACCATGGAACTTCTGAATTCAGAATCAAGGAAGGGGACAGGATTGCACAGGTAGCAATTCGTCCAATACCAGAGGTAACATTCGTACCTGCTGAGGAGTTGTCTGACACCTCAAGGGGAGAAGGTGGATTCGGTTCTACGGGTATGGATTGAGAATTTTGCAGAAAGATTATATTGAAGTGCCTCGCTATTTTATTTATAGATGTCCATTCGTAATTATGCCGCAATGACCTTTGGGCAACTACTGGATTCAATCTTTGAACGGTTTCAAACAGAATTTTCAAAGCTCCAAGGCATCGCTGTCGCTAGAATTGAGGACAATACACCAATTTCTGAAAAAGTAGTTAGTATCAACTACAATGGTGATGACTTTGAAGCGAAAATGAAATCCATTCTTAATTTATTGAGTTCAATAGTCATGCTCCATGTAGTAGAGGAGAAAGAAGGACAGTCCAGAGGAAAATGGCAGTCAGTTGAACTAACAGAGTTAAAAATTGCATTTAGATATGAACGAAATGTCGACATTATCACTGCGATTGTTCTAAAGAGTACTGAAAGCTTGAGCGCCATCTCAGATTTGCTTGGCGATATCCAGCTTATGATCGAAAATTTGGAGTTGTATTATCTTCCAGAGCAACTGAGAGCAACCCATCATCCATTCATCACGGGATGGTACCTAATTATGTTCAAGTATTTTGATACGCTTCATCCGAAGTTAAAGGACAAACTGACAAGTCAACGAGTTGATGAACTTTACGCACACTTGGAAACGAATCCACTCATCACTACCGAAATCTTGGTCTCTAACATAATACCAAGAGAAGAGATGCTTACTCAAATAATTTACAATATTATTGGCAAAGAGATTCCTGTAGTCATTTTTGGTTACAATATATACGGAAATCCACAAGTTGTCAAAAGCGGTTCCATTGATGAAAAGCTTCATGAAACCATATCCAGAGTTGCCTTTTCGGAGGAGGCACCATTATACAAAGTGATGGGAACGGAGGAAATTGAAGAGTTTGATGTCGAAAATGGATACCTAGTATTCGTGAAGATTGCTAGCAGATCTTATGCGTATGTTCTTGTAGAGGAGAAATCAGACATTAAAACATTGGAACACAATTTGGATCAGTTCAAATCGCAAGTTACATTCCTTTTTCCCGAATTTTCTGACTTCCTCTAGCAAAATACTGCTTGAAATCCACACATAAGGTTGAAACTTGGCTCATCTTTCTTGCATTTACTTGAAGAAACAGCAGATTTTACAAGTATTTATTTGGGTAACTTACTCAGACATCCAAATATTAAAT
>JALUTL010000080.1 GCA_027016475.1 Candidatus Heimdallarchaeota archaeon | reverse complement strand
GTTTATGGCAGAATGACTGAATGAGCGATTAGGGAATGATGTTGTTCGATGCTTATGTTGATGTTATTCCGTATTTTCAGTCAGATTTTCCATATGTACCCATTCTTTGAGGATTTTTTGGTTGATTTCTTCCTTGAGGACTTCAATGAGTTTGTCGAAGAGTTCGAGGTCGGTTGACTGTGGTATGTTTATTTTGTGTTGTTTCATGCCAAAACACTATTGACGTTTCGCGAATAAAAGGCGAGAGACTGAGGGGGCAAATTGGAAGTGATGGTTGTTGTTTTCAATTTAAGGTGCTCTGGGTTGGGGAAACTGGTTGCCATGTATCATTTTGAACCTGAAAGTTGTGTTGATGGAAGTGAAGTTAGGGGAGAAGGCTGTTTCCTATTTGGATGGTTTTTTCGACAAGGGTATTGAAATCGTTGAATGTTGATCGATGGTTGGTGATTGCGACTCTTATTGCATAGTTTCCGTTGATGTATGTTGATGATGGTGCTACTGTTCCTGTTTCATGGAGTTGGATCAGGATTTCTTGGTTGATGCTATTCAGGTCGTCAGTTTCGGCGACAAATCTGAAGCATACGATGTTTAGTGGTACTGGAGCGAGAAGTTCAAGTTGGGGGTTGTTTCGGACGAGCTGTTCGAGGTATCTTGCCTGCTGGATGCTCATGGAGACGCATTCCATCATACCTGACTAAATCTAACCATCCGCGGCATGAACCAGATTTAGATGATCCCGCAGGATCACAGGCCATGGATCATGGGAAGCGACATGATCATGCAGGTGGATCTTCATCCCCAACAGGCCGTAGTCCATCGTGGAGAAGGCACCTCTGCCACGAGAGTCCTTATCCGAGCCATGCGGCAGTCATCATAGCCATGCTTTTTGGCATAGGTGAGGATGGCCTATTGCTGTCCCTCAAGATCCTTTTTTTGCTTATGGCCGCTGATTCGTGCATATCCGAATGCACCTTTGTTCATCTTTGACGGATAAATTCTGGCAACGTGATAACACCTATGGTTGCCTTTGGTTCTGATGTCAGCAAGGAATTTCTCTGATCTATCCCATCTTCGCATGGTTGTGATTGACGCTTCTAACTATTTGCTTGCCTGTCCAATAGAAATCTACATTTATTGGAAATAATTATTTGAAAACTATCCGGAAACCATGGGCTAGATTTTAAGCCACATGTTGACAACGGTCTTTCTGAATGTGTCGGTTCCCAATTCCTTGATCATTGTCCAAACCTTGAGTGCCTTGAAGTTTCTAGAGAGTTCCACACCAAAGTCTGAGAACCATATTCCTCCCTGTATCCCCCTGTTTCCGTGCTGAAGGTATGCGGGGACGTAGGCGAATGAGTCGTGATGTGCTTGGGCATGCTTTGTCAGGATACATCCGACTTCATAGTTGACATAGAACCATTTGTGGAAGTCGAATGCGACTGAATCGGCAATGTGGAGAGGGATTTGGCGATATTCCGGGACTTCTTTGCGACAGCGCCGAATGCTCCGTCCACATGTAACCATGCATCAAACTTGTCTGCCAGTTCCCTGAGTGTGATGAGGTTGTCGATTGCCTCTGTGTTTACTGTTCCTACATTTGCGACAATGCAGACCGGTTTTTTCCCATTGTTGACATCCTGCAGAATTTGCTGTTCAAGTGCAGTGCAATCGATTTCGAAGTTGTGGTTTACTGGTATTTTTCTGTAGTTTTTTGTTCCTATACCAAGGAGTTCGACTCCTTTTTGGAATGATGAATGGGTTGATGATCCGTAGATGGTAAGATTTCCGTTGTTTCCTTCTTGACGGATATCGTATCCGCATTTTGTGTTTCTTGCGATGGTGAGTGCAATGATGTTTACCATGGATCCGCCAGTTGTTAGTAGCCCAGAAGCCGTTTTTTGGTAGTCCAAGAATTGTTTTGCCCAATTGATTACCTGCTGTTCAATGATTGTGCCTGCGTGGTTACCTCCTCCGTTGTTGTCGTTCATGGTTGATGCAAAGAAATCTGCCAGTGCACCAGAAAATGTTCCCGTTCCTATGATCCATCCCCAGAATCGGGGATGAATGTTTCCCATCCTGAATGGGAGTATCTTTTCCTTGATGATACGATATGTTTCCTCGAGTCCTATTCCCTGTTCAGGAAGCGGTTCTGTTGCCAATTCGAACAATTCTTCAGTAAGCTGTTGCCATACCGGTTGATTCCGGACGGAACTGAGATATTTTACAAGATCTTTGACGGCGAGTTCTGCAATCTTTATTTGGTTTTCCCAGTCTTGTGGATCCAATTCCATTCTTCCATGACCGGTTAGATCTTTCTGCTGTTTTTAATGGTTTGAGAAAGGTATTGGCAGCTGTTCGGAGAGAAAATCAGTTATCATTGCAAAGACACTGTGGTCTGTGAGGATCTTCCGGTGTCCCAACCCTTTAGTTAAGACGAGGGATGCGTATTGATTTTTTTCAGCAAAAAGCTTTGCCTCCTTATGGTGGATGACCATATCATCTTTGTCATGGATGAGAAGAGTTGTGGGAAGCGATAGATCGGTGGCAAGGGGTGAAATCTGCTGGACAGTTGCCCCAATTGTTCGTTCAAATTGTTGGAGCATTCTCGGTTTGAGCTTTTCAGGTACATCTAGCAGCATGTTGAAGGTGTGGAACATATTTTCCGGCATGGTCGGCATTGATATGGCAACGATTCTTGAGGGTGAAAATCCTTTCCTGAGAGCGAGCATAGTGGCAAATCCTCCAAAGGAATGGGTGACTACGCCGTGGAATGATCCGAACTCTTTTTCAACTTGCAGGATAAGATCCGATATTTCCATGCCATGGGTTGTTTTACCAGAAGATAGGCCATTTGCTGGTGCATCAAAGGCCATTACGCTAAACCCATTTGCCAGCAAGTGGTCGATGAGATGGCGCATTTTATAGGTGGATGATCCCCATCCATGGACAACAAGGATTTTCGGTCCCTCTCCCAGATTGACTGTAAATATTTTCTTGCCATTGAAGGTGAGGAATTTGGTTGTTTCTGGATCAAAGAAATCCTTTGGAACTTGCGATTTTTTCGGGGTGAGAAACATGCGGGTGAGAATTTTTGCAGTGGTGTTGGGTAGAACAACTGCTCCAAGCCGAATGACATGTTGCGTCAAACGCAATTGTAGTGGCATGCCACTGTTTCCATCTATAAGGTTAACATAGTCGATTCCTTTTGATTTATTATTTCTTTTATGATTTTTCATCTACCTATCTATAGGTAGGTTCATAATATGCTTTTCGATCTTGAATAAATAAAATTGCATTGCCTTTTGGTAGGTAAGAGTATGTTTATTTTTTGACGGGTGTAGTATTTGTAATGGCTATGGACACGCGTGAGACAATACTTTCTACAGCAGAGCATTTGATAAGAAAAAAGGGATACAATGGGTTCAGTTACAGGGATATAGCCTCTAAGGTAGGCATCCGGAAGGCCAGCATCCACTACCACTTTGAAACCAAGCCTTTGTTGGGTGTTGCTGCAATACAGAGGTACAGAAGCAAGGTGGAATACCTGATGGACAAATTGATCCGAGTGGAAAAAGACCCTGTTACCCGGCTCGAGGGTTTCTTCAATTTTTTCAGGGATGCTCAAAAAAAGGATCATTTCTGTCCCGCCGCAGTTCTTTCCGTTGAATACCACACAGTCCCTGAGGAGATACGCATGGAAGTTCGAGGGCTTTTCAACAAGTACATATCATGGCTTGCCAAGATTTTGGAAGATGGACGGAACAGGGGAGCATTTCATTTTGGTGGACAAAGCTCGGAAAAGGCCGCAATGGTTGCTGCCTCAATTGAAGGGGCATTGATGCTTTCTCGAACAATCGGTGCTTCATTTTTTGAACAAGTGGTTTCTCAAATCAGAAATGAACTTGTCGTAACTCTGTAGCTAGCCTTTATAAGGGAATGATACATGAAAATTATGGTGAACCTACCTATGTCCAATCTTCCCGAAGTTCTATTGTTAAAGGTTAAAGAAACTGTCCTTCAATATTTTGATGAAGAACCCGTCAGAATAGTCTTTTTTGGATCTCGCGCTCGAGGGGAGAACATTCCTTCTTCTGACATAGATGTTGGCATTTTGCCTCAAAACAGCTACAATCGCGCAAAACTTGCATTGGTTAGGGAGGCGCTTGAAAATATGAATATTCCCTATGTGGTCGATGTTGTAGATCTTTCTGAGGTTTCTGAAGGATTCAGGGAAAAAGTGCTTGAGGAAGGGGTCATATGGAAAGATTGACTCAACTTTCCCGAAGTTTGCAAAAGGCATTGACATCGTTCAGTGAAGCTCTGCAAATGGAATATTCCGCCATTGTTAGGGATGCAACAATACAAAGATTCGAATTTACGTTTGTACTTTTTTGGAAGTTGTTGAAAGAATACTTGAATATTCAGGAAGGAATAATCTGTAGCTCACCTAAATCATGTATCCGGGAAGGGTTCAGACAAGGGCTGTTTGATGAGCAACAAACTGTACTTGCTCTGGAAATGGTTGATGACCGCAATTTGACCAGTCACACATATGATGAAAGCATGGCCGAACGCATCTACCATAGGGCACCAAGTTATTATGGGCTGATGCAGATTACATCCAGTGAAATTGAGCGCAAAGTTGCCTTCTAATTTCTTTCAAATGCAAACCCACAGTTGTCGCAGAAACGTGCTTCTTCCATTGCTGGTGTCTTGCAGGCTGGACAGGCTCTTTCTCCTTCGAAGCTGAATCCGTTTTTCTCCAAATATTTTTTCATTGACAGCAGTTTTGAGGCATTGTAGACTGGCTCTTGAGCAAAAACCTCTACGCGAGGAACTTCTTCATTGTATTCCAAAAGGATTTGGGCATAATGGTCATAACACCCTCCAACTCTGCTTATATTTCCGAACCGACTTCTGTAGACTGGTACTTCCCGATAGGAGAACTTTGTGATGCTTGATTTGTGGATCTGTTTTGGGGATTCAGCGAAGGAGCCGTTGCTGAGGTTCAACAGAACAAACCTGCTTTTGTCCTCAACTATTGCATAGGTTCGCGGGTGGCGGATTTCTGAGGACATTTTTCTAAATGCTACCCAGAAAATCAGCACAGCTACGACCATGATGGTTGGCACAAGCATAATAAATCCCAGTAGTGGAAATGTTTGGGGGAAAAGCCCGAATTGGCTTCGTGTGGTTGAGAAGAAAATGGCAAGAAAGCCTGCCATAAAAAGGAACGGGATGACAAATACTGCCAAAGCGATGACTGGGAAGGTTCTCAATCCTTTATTCAGGGCGTTGGGGTTTATGGATTGCTGATATATGATTTTGGATCCCGGATTCTGTGAAATGAATTCTTGGAGTGCCCTTGCAGTTTTTGGATCAGTATCCGCAGGTACAACATTGTGCATACCTCTGCTAGTTTGTGCAGAATATAAACCATCTGAATTTTCCTACATTTGATTGCCTCAAAATGGCTGTTTCAGAATCTTATTGGACAGTGGGGTGCACCTAATCTGTGCATTATGTACTAGTTCCCGGATTCGGAGCTGGAGGCAGAGATTTTTCAATCTACCGGACACGCTTTCCTTCGTTTGATATTGTTGACCTTTCCTTCTCAGACACTTTTGAAGCACAACTGGAGCAACTGGATCGTGCGTTGAACCGCTCTCCATTTGGACAGAGTGTCCTGATAGGAGTTTCATGGGATGGGCTGGTGTTGATGGCATGGACATATCCCTTGAAAAATATGGGGAGATAATTGCACCAACTGTCATCATGACTGTATATTTGTCTGTTGTCGATTATTATGTCAGTAGTCAAGATGTCTGGACAATTTCAACTGATTTCTCAACAGGATAGCTGGTTTTTTGAGTGCTCCTCATTGAGGAAGTTTGTCACGAACATGTCCGTCGTTTTTGGA
>JALUTL010000079.1:456-5935 GCA_027016475.1 Candidatus Heimdallarchaeota archaeon | reverse complement strand
ATTCATGGATGGTTCTGAATTTATTGAAAAAATAGACAAGATTGAAATACAATGGACCCAGCCCTCTTCTTCCTTTTGAAACCTGAAAGTAAATTGATCCGGTATTGTTGTTTATACATTTTATAATCTTGGTTCCTAATTCAATAATTGTTTCCTTCTGTAAAATGGTTTGATTGGAATCTTCATCAAATGGATCAAGCTTGACTCCATATTCCTCAATCACAATATTTTCTGAAAATTCCTCTTTGATTTTCTTTTTAGTCTTCTTCCATTCCTCCAATATTGCCTCTTGGATGGGATTTCCTGGTTCATCAGAAAACACTCCCAAAATCCCGTAAGCTCTTATCTTTTCCAAAATCCTTACTGTCGGTTCTATGTATTTTGTTTCCCTTCCCAAGGAAAAAACGAGAAAAGACCCCCTCTCCATTAAAGGCTTTATTTCTTAAAGTTAATATTAATTTTCACGACTAGTTGGACAACTTACGAATTCATTTTGAATGCCTGATCCAATATGGATCAGCGAGATTTAGGATAAAGCTCTTTGAAAGAAGTTTCACATTCAACAGATTGAAAAAGAACAAAGGTCGTAGCAAGTGGGATCACCATCAAATTAAATAACAAAGCAATAATTATCCCACCTATGATCAGATTGATATAGAAAATGGTGGATAGGAATGTCCCATACCAAAAAAGCGAAATCAAGATATTGAGCATCGAGACATGTTTCAATTTTTTAAGGGAAACAACCTCTTTTGTTGCAATTCTATAAAAAAACAAACCACTGAGCATTCCACTATTACCTAAGAAAAAAGAAAGCAAGGTGGGGGATGCCTTCTCAATATATCCCAAATATACCAGCAATAAAGATGACCTAAGGAAAAACGAATTTAAGACAAATACTATAAGAAGACCCTTCATAAAGACCCTTGATTGTTTCATGAATGCTAAGATGAACCTTGTAATCACATATGTTGAATTGGGTGACATGGATGAAAAAATGCAGAGGCATATAGAAGCTTATACAAAGGTATTTGCAAAATTAAGAGCCAAAGGAGTAAAAATCAAAATATTGGCTGGTGTCGACAACATTGGCACACTCAATCAAATAATCGAATCGCATCCTCAACTGACTTCACTCGTCAATGAAGCTGAAATTCGGATCATTTCTTTGCTTCCGTATCCATTTACCTTGATTGATACGCAGAAGGTTATTCTGAAAATGCTCAATCCATTGAATCCACCGGAATTTCTTGCTGCAATATACCTATGGGAAAAACAGCTGGCACAGTCGTTGAAACAAAAATTTCAGGAAATGTGGGGAGAGGCAACCTCCTTGAAAATTGGAATCTCAGTAGAGTAGACCTAAATGTTGACAAGTTTGCCTCCAATCCAAGAGAACATGAATGTCAGCCCTGCATACGCAAAAATAATTGCAGGACCTGCAACCAAGAGTACAACGGACACAAGGCATCCTTCACCGGCACACGTCAGGTAGGAATATCCGACACCAATGTAATAGAGGATGGAGAATGAGGCAACAGCGGCACGGAATCCATGCTGTACATGCTCACGAGAGACAATCGGAAGAACAATGCCTGAATATAATGGTGACGCATAGAGAAGAATGAAGGCATAGTCGAAATTTGAAAGAAAAAACAAGATCATTACGACAAAAAAATAAGGGAGAACAAGCAGGTTGACCCACAGGTAAATCCTTCGCACATCGACGGAGGATGCATCGCCTTCCTCCTCTTCAATCAGAGAAGGTGCAGGATTTGAAGCTCGGTTTTTCCGGCGTATGATCATCTCAAAGATAACCATTTCAACGATTAAAAAGAACGAGAACATCAATCCAAGCAAAACCATAAGGACGGAGGGGAAGCTTTCTGGATCGATCCTTCCTAAGCCCAACATGCCGAAAATCAAGACGAGTACTGCAATCGCCTCATATTTTGTTGTCCAGGATTTTTGAAACACTGACACCAAGTTACCTAAGACCATCAGAATAACAGTTGCAATAGCTCCATACAGTAGAATTTGATCAAAAGTTACCATTTCCAATTTTTTCAGGCAGGACAAGAATTAAAAGGTTCTGTCCACCTGTCATCCCACTTTTGGAATGATTTTTTCGCTGAACAGTTCAATGGATTCAATTTCCTTGTTCTGAGGAAACATGAAAATGAAATGCGTAATCCCCAATTCCTTGTAGGCCTTCAATTTTTCAACGATTTCCTCGGCAGTCCCATGGAGTGTGCCTTCCATCCGTTTCACAAAGTCTTCATATTTCATGCCCCTTTTTTCGCTCATTTCCTTCCAAACGGCTTCCTTTGTCTCTTCATCAGGGTATATGCGTGTCCAGGCTCCATAGGATTTCTTTAGGGTCTGGGGGTCTCTGCCAAATTTTTCACAGAACCTGTTGACCCTTTCGAGCTTTTCCTGATAAACTTCGGGGGAGAAAGACCAAGCAATGTTGATTCCGTCTGCCTTTTGGGCAATGACCGTCAACATCTTTTCCTTTGCCTCCATAGTTCCAACCCAAATTGGGGGATGAGGTTCCTGTAGTGGTTTTGGATGTGAAACGGCCTTGTTCAGCTGATAGAATTCGCCGGAAAATGTTGCCTTCTCTTCAGTCCACAGTTTCTTGATCACTTCAAGTCCTTCGGAAAGCATTTTGATTCGCGTTCCAGCAGACGGAAAGGGAATTCCGTATGCATTGTACTCAATTTCCTTCCAGCCAGCACCATATCCGAAATCAATCCTTCCATTGGAGAAGTGATCCAAGGAGGCAATTTGCTTTGCCAAAACTGCAGGGTGCCGATAGCTGTTGCAGAAAACCAAGGATCCTATACGCAAGTTCGTGGTTTTGGATGCGGCGGTCATCATTGCAGTAAATGCCTCGTAGCAGATTAGGTCTGTTGAATCCTTGGTCAGCATGAAATGGTCACTGAACCATGCATGGCTGAAGTTGTTTTGCTCTGCAGCAATACAGATGTCGAAAATCTGATTGAAATCATAGCCAAACTGAGGTTCGATCTGTACCCCGTAGTAGGTCATTGTTTTCCTTTGGAACAGTGGTTTAAAGGAAATTGGTCATCATATAGTCTTAATTGCAGAATTCTTGCCTCTTTTTTGTATCAGCCCAGAAAAATCAGCATAATATCAAACGAGATAATGAACATCAGAACAAAACTGAGTACCGATGCAACCCAGATAGGTTTGGACCAATTCCAAATCTTTTTCCCGTCGATGATGCTGAAAGGAAGAAGGTTGAAGAGTCCCAAAGCTATGTTCACAAAGATAGAAACAGCGATCATATAGTCAATGAAGGGGTTCAATCCCCCTAGCAACGGAAAAATGGCAAAGAACAGAAAGGCGAGCACAAGGTTCACCATGGGACCGGCAATGCTGAAAAGCCCATTTTCCCGTTTGCTGGGAGGACGGCCCAAAATCATGGTTGCACCCGGTGTACCTATGAAAAATGGAAAGAAACCCATCAAAAAGGTCAGGAAGGCAAAATTTTTGATAATGGCAAACCGAGCATACCTGCCATAGAACATGGCCATGTATTTGTGTCCCAATTCGTGGAGGATGAAGGCAGGAGCAACAGCAAAACCGAAAGCTAATGCATTCCCTATTGGTGTGCTTCCAGCAGTCAACGGATAAAAACTGATTCCAAAGAAAATTAGCCCAAACGCGATGATTAGGTCAATTGCCTCCCTTCCGAAGCTAATCAGAGCAGGATTGGAAAGCAGGACACGTTCATAATATTTGTCTTCCTCATCCGAAAACCTTTGGGATGGACGACCCTGTGAAACAGTGACAGTGAATGAAGGCATCCGTGCCTCTCTCATTGCCTGAACCTTTGCAGTCCTGAATTCATCAGTATTGAACAACCCCAAATGCGGACAATCATGAGTTTCAGGAAGGCGGTGGTTTGGGCAGAATTTCCTGTCACACAGGCTACAGGTAAACGGCAGGGCAACAGGAAGCTCACAGTAATTGCAGAGCTTTATGGTATCAGACTCCTAGGATTCGATTGGGTCTAGACAAATTTAAAGAAATGCTATGTGTCCCAACAGCTTTGAACAAAGGTCATCAAAAGATGAAAGACAATAAGTAGAATACAAATGCAAACACAAACCCGAGCATTGGACCAGTTACACGTTGCATTCTCTCTTTGGCAGCATACATGTCATCTACAGCGCCGGTACCAGTTGTGTAGAAGGCAGGAACTCCAACAGGAGTTGACCCAGCATAAAAAGATCCAATCAACAGCCCACATGCAGCTATGACATTGAACATTGCCAACCCTCTCCAAGGGTCTGCTCCGAAGATAATCCGTGTACGGGGGATTTGTACAATCAAAACACCAAGAAGACTGATCAATGTCCAGACCAGTCCCCAATTGATCAGGGAATTCCTAACATTTTTTCTACTCTGACGCCGCATTTCTTCTAATCCTTCGTTTTCAATTTCTTCAGGAGATTTTCCCATCCTTAACTGTTCAGCAAATGTCGGTACCTTGACTGGTCTTTTTTTGCTCATATGTGAATTGATGGCAATGTAGTCTAAAAGTATTTTGAAGAAAATATTACGAGGATTGTTCAGGTTTTGAGCCGCCAGTCAGACGGAAATAGATGAGAATCAACAATGTCATGGTCAGACCTGCCTGAAATATGGGATTGCCGAACAAGGAGCCAATGAGACTGTTTGAGCTTTCGGGAGGATTGCCAACAAGTTTTGCATTTGAAATTCTCTGTGTGTTCTCTCCTGACAGAAAGCTGTCAATTTCCGCAAGAAGGGTGCTATATGGAGTTTCGCCAACCCAAGAATCGGCGGGGAATCCCAATGGATCAAACAAGATCATTGTAGGAGTCCCCGATACGCCGTATTTGCTTGAAAATGAGTTCTGGGCATCTATACCAACATCCCAATAGATGGGGTAGGTCTGCATGAAGGCCTGTACCTCTTGAGGTGTGTTACGAGAAATCGCCAATGACAACATTTGCAATTGACTACTTCTTGCATCAAACAGTTTGATCAAATCAGGATGCTGGTTGTGGCAATGGGGGCAGTCATGGGAGAATACCTCTACAAAAAGCCAATCCCCTTCATATTTGTCGAAGGATACAGCATTCTGCTGCAAGTCAAAATAGCTTAAATTAATTTCATAGGCAATGCCACGGTTCAACCCAGAAAAAGCCATGAAGACTAGCAGAACAGTGAAAATTTGAATCTTTTTCATCCAATCACCTCATTTCTTATTATTTGTTTCTGAAATATTAATTATTTAGAGTTAGAAGTTAGTCCAAGAATTTTTTTCAACCCTATACAAGGCCTGTTCTATGGAATGAATTGGTTCCAAAGTCTTGATGGCTTAGATAGGCATAAAAATGAATGGTGGAAACTAGACCATGGATTTTGAACAGATATTTGAAGAAACAATGGATTCTTTGATCATTGAGGAAATGGACAGAAC
>JALUTL010000079.1:0-446 GCA_027016475.1 Candidatus Heimdallarchaeota archaeon | reverse complement strand
ACATTTGGAACAGCAGTGTCCTGCCTTGATCAAGGAAAGCTGGTGTTCGTAAGAGCCTATGGAGCCAGGGACTTCGAATTGAATGCCCTTGTGACTCCAGATACCCTTTTCAATGTCGCTTCAGTCACAAAATCGTTTATCTGTGCTGGGATCCTCAGATTGGGGGAAAAGGAAAAACTAGACATTCATGATCCGATTTCGGACTACCTTCCCATAACCCTAGGGTTTGCTGACGAACCCATAGCAATCTTCCACTTGATGACCCATTCTTCAGGAATTCCAAATCTGGCAGACCCAATGTGGCTACGCAATCTGGAAGAATCCTACGGCCTGAAGCATCCGATTCCAAAATACCCGTTTTCTTCTTGGGACGACGGGTTTCGTTTTCTCAATGGGGCACAAGAATTCATTTCACGTCCTAGCAGACGATTCCATTATAACAACTT
>JALUTL010000078.1:324-1757 GCA_027016475.1 Candidatus Heimdallarchaeota archaeon | reverse complement strand
CACCACCTCCCATCAACAAAAATTTTTGGCGATGACATACCTGCTGTTTTCCTTGAAATACTGAACTGCCTTCTTGGAGACTTTACTTCTGGGATCGATCTCTCAAATGCATGACGTTCCATATCCAAAATTTTGATTTGGGCTGGAACTCCCCATGACGAGCCTCTGCATCAATTAGACCTTTTCAGTAGTAGTGCCCAGACCCAATCGACAAGGGTATGGGAGAGCATTGCACCAAACATTCCGCCTCTCCTGTAAGCGATTCCGTATGCAAGGCCTGCAATAAACGCTGCAAAAAAGTAATGCCAGACATATTTATTACTCTCGTTGTTCCAATGGGTGAGTGAAAACAGGATTGAAACCATCACCAAGGATACCCTCCCCCAAATTTTATGGTTTGTTATATTCTCACCTAGCCTATCGAGTTCTCTCAGGGTAATTCCCCTAAAGATGAGCTCTTCCTGAAGCGAAATGGTGAGGAATATGCCAATAAAGCCCACAATAACTGCCGTGGCTTCAATTTTGGGCTTCCATTGCAAGAAACCGGTGACAAGTCCAAACGGAACGATGATGAGGGATGCAATTGGAGTGACAATGTTGGCAATTCTTGTTCCTTCTTTGGTAGGGTAAATCCCATTGTCAAAAGCTTGGTTTGTCTGTATTTTTCCATCTATCGAAACTAAGGCTACTGCGGCCATCCATATTGAATTGAAAAGATAATCATCTGAATACCCCTCAAAAAGAACACGTGTGTAACGATGATCAAAACCAATCCAAAGCATACCCGCCCCTCCAATCAGAAGAAGTGAAGAGACCCATTTATTTTGAATTCGTCCGGAAAGTAGCATAAGGAAAGATGGAATGAGGTACCAAATCAAGAACATGGGAAATTCTCCAATTCCACTTGCACCTGTGAAGAGTACTGCAAGATATGGGATTCCAAGAATCATGGCTAAAATGAGTTCTGGTCTGAGGTGCGTCTGTTCATGAATTGAGGGTATCCCGTAGGTGAGGATGGCTGTCATACAAACCAATATAATAATGCCAGAACCTAGGTTTGCAAGGAAATCTCTTTGAGGTGCCACCAACAAGACAAGTGACAAAATAATCGTATCTACTGACAAAACTGCTACTTTCCACGAGTTCATAGGCTCTCTCAATCAATCGTAGTTATAGGTTTTCCTGATTCTGATCGGAAAGTTATCTATTTGTTTAAAACACGATTCTATCGGGACTTATGATACAAACTCGATCCGCCGATGTGTTGGGAAACCGGCTCGGCAGAAAGGTCAAGCTTGGTTTTGGCTTTTTTGCTATTTTCATGACTATCTTGGCTGCGATAATCGATTACAATGCTCTGAAGGATAATAGATTGCAACTTGCTCCTTGGTCCGTGATCGGTCTTCATTTGATAGAGGCATTTGGTTTCACAC
>JALUTL010000078.1:0-314 GCA_027016475.1 Candidatus Heimdallarchaeota archaeon | reverse complement strand
GAACCAGTCAGCCTTCCCTCTTACCAACTGCAAAAAGACTTAATGATCTAATTAATTTTCTCTTTTTCCTTGCAGTCATCATTGGATTCGTGGATCCTATCCAAATCAAAATCTTTGGAACACCGCTTGGTGTCTTCATGCTGGCATTTTTTGCCATTGCAAGCTTGCTTAGTTTCCAAATCCAACTTCATACCCTAGCTAGAATAGATGGCCGAGAGGTTGAATATTATGAAACATTGGAAACACCTTTCCGGAAAGTGACCAAGGTTATGGTTTTCAAACCAGACTTGGAGAAGAACTATAAGATCGGTATC
>JALUTL010000077.1 GCA_027016475.1 Candidatus Heimdallarchaeota archaeon | reverse complement strand
GGGGTTACTCCCCACACTTCATCAGATGATCCCAAGGTTTACAGGTCTGAAGATGAAGTCAAAGAGTGGGAGAAGAAAGATCCAATCGTCCGTTTCAAGACCTATCTGATCAACAAAGGAGTGATTACCGAGGAGGACTTCAAGAAAATGGAGGAAAAGTATGACAAAATGCTTGACGATCTGATTGATCAAGCGGAAAATGTTCCAAAACCACCTCTCAGTTCCTTGTTTGATGATGTATTTGAAGAAACTCCACTGTTCTTGCAGGAGCAAAGGGAAGAAGTTCTTTCATTCTATAAGGAGGTAAGGTAAATGGTTAACACAAACATTGTTGGCGCAGTCAATTTGGCTTTGAAAGAGGAAATGGAGCGAGATGACCGGGTGGTTCTTCTCGGTGAGGATATAGGAAAAGATGGTGGTGTGTTTAGGGCAACAGCAGGCCTGATTGACATCTTTGGTGAAGAACGGGTACTTGATACTCCGTTGAATGAATCAGGTATTGTAGGATTTGCCGTAGGAATGGCGCTTAAAGGAATGAGACCCGTCGCGGAAATACAGTTTGTTGATTTTATTTGGCCCGCTGCTGACCAAATAATATCCGAAGCGGCAAAATTCAGATATAGAAGCGGTGGAGAATTTACGGTGCCAATGGTGATCCGATCCCCATACGGCGGAGGTGTCAAAGGTGCTCACTATCATAGCCAATCTCCCGAAGCCATTTTTGCACATGTTGCAGGCATCAAGGTAGCAATTCCAAGCAATCCCTATGATGCAAAAGGAATGCTTACTGCTGCTATTCGTGACCCTGATCCTGTCCTTTTCCTTGAACCCAAACGGATCTACCGGGCTTTCACTGATGAGGTTCCTGAAGGAGACTATACTGTTCCTCTGGGTGAAGCCAATGTTGTTCAGGAAGGTTCAGACATTACCGTTGTTTCATACGGTTCCATGTTGCATGTCGCGATGGACGCGGCACTTATGGCTGAGGAGAAGCATGGCATCAGCTGTGAAGTAATTGATCTGCGAAGCATGGTTCCATTGGACATTGACATAATAGGAAGATCGGTTACAAAAACAGGAAGATTCCTCAGTGTTACAGAAGCACCGAGAACCGCTGGGTTTAGTGCAGAATTGTCTGCATTGGTCGCTGAAAGATGGATTGAATACATGGAATCACCCATTATGAGGGTTACTGGATATGACACCCCATTCCCGATGATTCTTGAAGGATATTACCTTCCAACACCAGAACGTGTACTCGCAAAAATTGTTGAGTCATACAAATATTGAGGTGAAAAGAATGGCAAAAGTAGAAATAAAATTTGCAGACTTTGGTGAAGGGATACACGAAGGCGAAATCGAAGAATGGCTCGTCAAAGAAGGGGATATGGTTACCCGAGGGCAGGAAATTGTCATGATTCATACTGAAAAAATGACAGAAGCCATCACCTCCCCAACAAACGGAAAAATTGTTTCCATTCTCAAACAGGAAGGAGAAACCATTCATGTCGGGGATGTGTTGGTTATCATTGAAGGAGAAGGCGGGGATCAGCTGACACAGTCTGACACTGCTAATGAGAAGAAGGAAGATCCATCTCTCTTCAAACCTTCAGAACCATTGCAATTCAGGTCGTTTACCAAGAAAAAGCCAGTCCAGGCCTCAACTGTTAATACCTATTCTCAGCAGTTACAAGTGGTAAATGAGAGGGTGTTGGCAGCACCCGCTGTAAGAAGACGGGCAAGAGAATTGGGAATTGACTTGAGATACGTAAAGGGATCAGCTCCTGCTGGGCGTATCACTAGACAAGATCTTGAGGCATTTGCACAAGGCGCTCCACAAAAAGCTGTTACAGCACCAAAAGTGTATGTGCAAGGAGGAGAAGAGAGAATTCCCCTACGGGGCACAAGAAAGACAATTGCCAAGGCTATGCGAAGATCTAAGGATTTGGCCGCCCATTACACCTATTTTGAAGAGGTAGACATGAGCGGCCTTGACCAGATCAGAGAATCACTTAGACCTCTCTTCCAAGAAAAGGGTGTAAAGGTCACCTATGTGGCCTTGGTCATGAAACTTTTGGTGCCAGTACTGAGAAAGTATCCGCTCATGAATTCATCCTTAGATGAAGAGACTCAAGAGATTGTTATTCATCATGACATCAACATAGGGATTTCGGTAGATACCCCCGAAGGACTAATTGTACCGGTTGTAAAACATGTTGACCAGAAAGACATTTGGACTATTGCCCACGAAGTTCAAGATTTGGCTCAACGGGCACGTTCTGGAAATCTTAAGCTGGCAGACATCACTGGAAGCACTTTTACCATCACATCTATAGGAAACATTGGTGGAATGATGGCGACCCCTATCATCAATTGGCCCAATGTTGCCATTTTGGGTCTTATGCAATCCAAATTGCGTCCTGTAGTCAGGGAAATTGAAGGTATTCCAGAAATTGTAATCCGACCAATTATGTACTTGAGCCTTTCTTTGGATCATAGGATTGTTGATGGTGCAGTAGGTGCTCGCTTTACAAGAGACCTGATCAGATATATGGAAAACCCTGGTTTGGTGTGGTTAGAAAGTTCTTGATGTTAGTTTTTTTTCCTCTGAGCATACGTTGCGAAAACCAATATTGAAAGGCCTAGTACGGTTGCGGTTGTATTCAACGGCGTGTCAAATACCAACGTGTTTTCGGAAGTATTTCCACTGAAATTGCCGGATACGGTTATCGTATTGTTGACAATTACAGTATAATTGAAGCTTATTGTTTGGTTTGTCCCGATAGTAATAGTTTGATTTGAACCGGGCAAGGTTATTGTCGTTACCATGTCAGAAGGTAGTTCAATGAGCAGATTCTTGGCAGGAATGAAGAATGAAGAGGAGAGATACCCTTTTTGGTAGTCATAATTGATGACCCCTATTGCCTCTCCAAACATGTAAATTATGATCTCAGTAATCAACAGACCGCCATTAAAGATAAGCCTCATTGATCCTGCACTGAATACAACTTCTCCACTTGGCAACAAAGCAATTGATATATCAGCCATTACTATCGACATAAACTGAGCAGCTTGGTCAAAGTTTACCAACAGGTCAAACAGACCGCCGATACTTAATTTGCTGTTTCCATTGTATGAATCTATGAAGAGGTCAAAAACTGTCCCATTACCAACAAACTTGTGGTTGAAGCTTGTTGTACTGACATTGAGTTCATTATTTACATACTCATAGATGAAGCCTGAAGAAGAAGTTGTCAAATTTAGTCCTGGATTTATATACGGTGATGCATCTGAAAAATTATAGAACCCATTCCCTGCAATCGATGTATTTAACGGATTTTGAAAATAATTATAATAGTAATAGTCGGAAGTGTTGAAATATTCCAAATTTGTTGTTGCATCTTTGAAGGGAATTACCTCTCCAAATGCTCTATTAATCAAAGGCCTGAAATTTATTGAATAATAATTTCTGTCATGGTATGACATCGGCAAATAGCTCGCTGTATTGATACTTTGATTGTTTATTGTGTACGATGAGCTAATCTCGGAAGACATAGAGTCACCAAGTTTGTCGGTCCAGATGTATTTTGTCGAAAAGCCCAAAGGATCAGTCCCTAGTGATGAAAAAATCAAATCTAGAATATTCTGAACATATAGTATGTTGTCAGTTGTTAGATCCATTTGCATATTAAAAATTGGAGTGCTATTTGGTGCATTTATTATCAATCCAGACGTCATAGATTCATAAGTGTCCCCAATTGCCATTGATCCATTGATTTCAAATCCTCCTACGATTCCCAAATTCATATGAATATTAGTGGCTCTAGAATTATAGGATGGGAACAGGAGGCCTGATGCAGGGACGAGTAACAATTTTGCGAATTTATCCCCTTCATCGCCAATAATTTCATTGCCATTGGCATCTTCGACAACAACTACCAAGCCCTCAACATCTTCGTTCTGTTGATTTCCTGAATCAACCAAGCTGAAATTCATCATGAAGGATGGTGAATTTTCAGAATGGACAACTAGCTCATGATCTGCGGTAGAAAATTCGATTGACCCATTTCCGACTGGACTATTTGTTTCATCAACTCGGAAATAATCTATGCTGACCAATCCGTCTTGGAAAATTGATACTTCATAAGTTGTAAGTCCATCTTCAGAAGTAAAGGAAAATTGACTGTATTCTGAAGAATATGCAATTGGATCCTGTCTGAAGTAACTTGCAGAGATAGCAAGTAACACACATAAGCCAACAATAAATATCTTTTTTGATTTCATGTTATCAAATCAACTACTATTTATATATAAAAATATTTCTAATTTTGAACAAAGTTTAATAACGAATATATGTTGGAAGATATCTATTATATTAAATCATTGGTGCTAAAACTGTTTTCAACTAATTCAACAATGTTTATTTTAACTGGGATTACTACTAATTCATCCCATGACAAACATTCTTTATTTAAACGGCCAAGTGTTGGGTATAGGGTATTTATAACAGTCAGGCAATGGTCAATCAATGGCAAAGGATTCATATGAAATTGTCGTCCTCCCTGGAGATGGGATAGGAAAGGATGTAATGCCTGAAGCAATCAAAGTGCTTAAGGCAGTTAGTAGAAAAAAGGAGTTTGAAGTTAATCTCATTGAATTTGAGTGTGGAGCTCAATACTACCAAAAAACAGGAAAGGAATGGGAGAACAATGCATTCGATTCGTGCAAACAGGCAGATGCGATACTTCTAGGGGCTGTTGGATGGCCTGGCGTAAGTCTTCCTGACGGAAACATAGCAGGTGCAGGAATCGTCTTTGGACTAAGATTCGGATTGGATCTCTATGCAAACGTTAGACCTACAAAATTATATCAAGGGGTCTTACATTCGGTACATGGTGAAAAAAGACAGATATGGAAACATGGACTTGTTGATTTGATTACGGTAAGGGAAAATACGGAGGGTCTCTATGCACCTGCTCGTGGGAAGCTTGAACGGGGTGGTTTTCAAGAACTTGCGTTGGACACTAGAATCATAACTGAAAAAGGAGCAAGAAGGGTCATTAAATATGCTTTCGAACTTTCAAAAAGAAAAGAAAAGGGAGCCCCAAAAGATGGCAAAAAAAGGGTGACTTGTGTCGACAAAAGCAATGTGCTTGAAGGATGCCGCCTTTTCAGAAACATTTACGATGAAGTGGCAGAAGGATATCCTGAGGTCGAAAGGGATTATGCCTACATCGATGCCTATACTCAATGGTTAGTTAGAGACCCCGATTACTACCAAGTTGTTGTAACCACGAATATGCTAGGTGATATTGCCTCAGATCTTTCATCCGTTCTTGCTGGAAGTCTTGGAATGGCACCTTCGGGCAACATTGGAGATCGGCATGCCTTCTTTGAACCGGTTCACGGTTCCGCACCGAAACATGCAGGCAAGAACAAGGCAAATCCTTTTGCAATGATACTTTCAGCTGCCATGATGTTGGATCATTTGGGTCACAGATTTGGAGATCAAGTATTGGTCGAATCTGCCAAAGATATCGAAAGTGCAGTGGAAAAAGTGATAGCAAAAGGCTCTGTCCTGACCTATGATTTGGGCGGCTCATCCAGTACGAAAGAAGTTGGTGATGCAGTTGTGAAATTGATTTAAACCTGAAATCTACCATGTGATTTGTTGAAGCTCATTCTCTGGTAATGGTTTATCGTTTAGTTTGGCATTCAACGTGTTACCGTCAGGGCCAAAATCTACTTCAAGAGTGAAATGGTTCGGATTTGAACCACATTTATAGACAGTCATTTCAGACTCATCCATTTGGACGGTAGCATCGCAGTATGGGCATTTTCCTGTCTCCAACATTTTTTTTATATCTTCGACACTCATCACGATTTCTGGAACAACAAGATATTAAAGAGTTATTCCAGTCAGTTAGAATGAATTCAGTTTTTTTGAATTTCTTATGGTTTCTTTTTGCA
>JALUTL010000076.1 GCA_027016475.1 Candidatus Heimdallarchaeota archaeon | reverse complement strand
TTGGCCGTCAATCGAGATTGAAGATTCTCGAATTGGTAGGGAGGGTGGATATGGAGCCTGACCTTTTTGGGCTGAAGCTGAGGTTGTTGCGGTTGGATTCAATGGCCTTTTCAAGCTTGGCAACAGATGTTCCCAAGCTGAAGGGATTGGAAGCCTTTGTTTCCCGAAACGTACGGGAAATTCCTTCAGCGTTCTGGAACAATCCCCATTTGAAGCATTTGGAAATTCCTGAATCGCTCATATCAGAAATTCCGGCTGAGATCTCAAAGATGAAGTCATTGGAACGTCTAATCATGTGGCGATCTCGCCTGAAGGAAATTCCTGAAGAGATAGGGCATCTGCAAGAACTTAGGATACTTAATCTGAACGGGAATCAGCTGACACGATTACCTGATTCGATTGGCAATCTGACCCAACTTAAAGAACTCAAGGTTGGGTTCAACCACCTTGAAACACTCCCTGCGACAATAGCCAATCTAAAACAGCTAAAGGCCTTTGAATTCAGCGGAAATCCGCTTCGACATGTTCCCCCATTTTTGGGAGAGCTGAAGGAATTGGAATATCTCTGGCTGTTCGACCAAAACCTCAACTATTTCCCGTCAATGGATGGTTCACGTATCCAAACGCTTGTAGTGGTTGACTGTAAGGCGAAACAGCTTCCAATTGAACTGAGGGCACTTCGGCATCTCAGAACTTTGATCATTCAAAATTGCCCATTGATTAATATCCCCTATTGGATTGAGGAGTTTCAGGATTTGGAACATGTTGACATTGCCAACACGTCTGTTCAAAACCTTCCTGTAACGCTCTGTCGTTTAAGGAATCTCAAATCATTGACCGTCGTGTCAACACCCATCCGGAATCTTCCGTCCTGCCTGAACCAATTGGGCCGTCTTCAAAAGTTGGTTGTCACTCACACGGCACTCCGTCAAATCCCTGAAGGGTTGTCCATGCTTCCACACTTGACACAAGTTGATTTCAGCTTCAACAGGGTTCAGCAATTGCCCATCGATTGGAGACTGTTTCAAAAATCGGTTGATGTTCATTTGGAGGGCAACCTGATCCATGACCTTCCAAGTGATTATGATTGGAGAGACAATATACGATTGGAAGGAAATCCCGTCTATCCCAATGCAGGGTCTGCACAATGGTGGTTTCAGCTTTGATTCTGTTCTTCTTCTTCAAAATCCTTGATTAGCTTTCCATGGCGTATGATTCGAAGTGGTGCGGCAACAATTTCTCCTTCAACATGATTGAATTGTGTAAAGCTCAAGGCTATTTTGTCTCCCAATTCAACAATCACCTCGATGGGTTCATCTCTTGTGTCTTCGGTGTTTTTGAGCAGTTCCTTGTAGTTGTCAGGAGTGATTTCTGTATTCATGTCAAATTTTGATCTTGATCCGACAAAGCACATGCTTTCATAGTCATCCACAAAGGTAGGCTTGTCTGTAAATCTGCGTAGAGGGATTCTCGCCTCAATTCCATTGGGCAGGAGAACGTTGACCCCTCCTGAATAGATGGATGACACAATTCCGGTTCGGTTTTCCTGTGATTCATTTTTGGCAATGAACGAGTAACCTGCTGCAACAATTTGCTTCTCAATTTTTGAGGCAAGAACAGACTGTTCCGTTGAATGAAGTGCCAAATTTTCGACTTCTTCATTTTCATAGACCGGTTTTGTTTCCAATTTACCATCAGGCCAATTGCCATCTGGTCGCCCTTCCGCAATAAGCTGTTTGCATATTCTGTGTGCAATGATGTCTGGATATCTGCGGATGGGTGAAGTGAAATGGACATATCTGGTACTTCCCAATCCGAAATGCCCTATGTTTGCTGCAGAATAGTATGCCTGCGGAAACACTCTTAGCACAAGAAGGTAAGCCAACCGTTGGATATCCTCTTCTTTTATCCCATCAATTGCGTTCAAAACTTCGATGAACGGTTGAAGAATTGCCTGTTGCTTTTCAGGCGGCAGTTGTGCAAGACCTTTGACAGTTGGCATGGCAGGGCCTTCTTCTTCCTCCTCATTTTCCTCTTCCTGCAATTGTGACTTGAACGCGTCACCTAAACTGCCTCCTCCTCCAAAAGAGATTGTGATTGCTCCAGAAGAGAAGCCACCCTGTTTCTTAAGTTTTTCAAGGATATTTTCCTCTTCTTCTTCCTCCTCTTCTTGCTCTTCTTCATAGTCAAAAAGATCTTCAGGGTAATCGATTTTCAAAGGCAGTCCAACTACATTCATCTGCCCATTGAATTTCACTGTTCCTTCCTTCTCTGGCAACGGATGGTCACGGTAAATGCCTGGCACTTCTGCCCTGTGAAAAATTTCCCCAATTGCCTCATTGGCGGTGACCATGAATGTTTCAATCATTTTTGTGGAAGGAGAAGAAGATTTGACCTGCACTTTCATTTTCTTTCCCAATTCTAAACGGACATCAGGAGTCTCCAGATTCAAACTTCTACGATGTTGGTCAATGAGTCTTGCCAATTCGATATAGGTTGCAAACGGTTCTTCATTTCGTTCAATGGCTTCATTGACATAATCATAGGAAAGGTTCCGTTTTACAAGAATTACAGAATTGTGAACCCGCTCTGATCCTTGAACTTTTTTTCCATTGGAATCAAAATGAATCTCAACCGACATGGCTAAGCGAGGCGTTTGCTCTCTTAATGAACAGAGATCATCCGAAAGTCGAGATGGAAGCATGGGAAGCACAGCGGTGGGAAGGTAAACACTGGTTGTTCGTTTCTGTGCATGTCTATCCAGCTTTGAATATTTTTCCACATAATGGGCAACATCCGCAATGTGCACCCACAAGACATAGCCACTGTCCTTCTTGATTACCGATATGGCATCATCGAAATCCTTTGCAGTTGGTGGGTCAATGGTGTAGGCCTCCATTTCCCTCAGATCCAAACGACCTTCAAACACCTCGGGTGTTTCGCTTGGCTCCTTGAACCGTTGTGCATACTCTTCAATGTCCTGCGGTGTTTCCCACTCAAAATCTGGCGCAAGGTTGATGGCTCTTCTGGAAATCTTGTATAGGGCATCATTTTCTCCCCAATAGCCTGTCCTGATCAAGAACTTGACAAATGAATCTGCGATTGTGGTTCTTCCTTCATTGACCCAGTCTTCAGCCAAGTAGGTCAAATGCTTATGGAGAGAAAAGTCTTCAATTGTAACGACCTGCGTATCTCCCAATCCTACAGCAGGCCAAGTGTCAAACTCTACATAATGGTCTGCCATTTGTTGGAGCTTGGTGAATACTTCCAGTTCCTCCTGAGTCAGATTGACTTCATCCCATGGGACAGGTTTGCGTACGATGATTTTTTCGCCTTCTTCTGTTTCCTCTTCCACAAATTGGAACATTTTGTTCTTGATTCGTCCCAAAACACCAATTTCTGTGTTGATTTTTTTCTTTTCTTCGGGTGTGATGATTTTCCACAGCTGATTTTTTGTGTCAGATAGATACAAATGTCCGGTTTGAGGTGCAGCAACCTGATTAAGGACATCTTTTATCTTTTTGACCTGATTCTTGGACGGGCTTTCACTTTCATACCACAGTTTGGCTATTTCATCAACAGTGAACTGAACCCTTCCTTCTCCTTTTTCCACAAGCAACTGCCATATGGTTTTCTCAGTGAGTTGACCCGCGGTTTGGGATGCCGATTCTCCCCGTTCTTTGGCAATTTCCTTGATCCATTGCTGCAACCGTTCCTTCATCTCTTTTTCTGGGGGCAACTCTCCGTTCCTCAACTGGACACTTCTTCCGAAAGTTGACTTGTACACATTGCTTTGTTTTAGTTCCTGCATTCCTCTGATTGTATATAATGTGACAAGAACTCCCTTTTTCCTTTTTGTGCTTCTGACGAAAATCCCAAAATTGTTCGGTTCCTGAATTCCAAAAAGGCCTGGCTTGAATTCAACTAATTCCCCTTTCGATGGCACCTTTCTCAATCGATTCTTTGTATGATTCCTTATAACTCCTGCGGATAATCTCTAGATTTGAATTTTTTTAAAAAGCAGAACTAGATTTGTTACTGAACGCGATGTATAAAACATTACAAATGAAAGCGATAATGGCATGATTTCAGTAATGAGTCAAGTTCCACGATCCTACTTTGGACTTTGGCTCATTGTTCTCCTCCTATTCTCAGTTGTATACTCAATTTCCTATAGCAAAAACGAAGTACTGCTTTTGGCTACAACCACTTCTGTTGACAATTCAGGTCTCCTTGAACATGTCCTTGATGCATACCTCAAAGACAAACCTCATTTGCTGGTTCGTGTCATTGCAAAAGGGACGGGTGCCGCGTTACAACTGGCAAAGGATGGGCAGGTTGATGCAGTGATTGTTCATGCAGAACAGCAGGAAATATCTTTCATAGATGAAGGCTATGGCATCAATAGGACTACACTTTGGTACAATTATTTCGTCATCATTGGGCCCAAGGATGATCCTGCCGGCGTTTCCGAATCATCCACCATTCTTGATGCCTTTTATCGAATCTATCAGACCCAATCCCCATTCATATCCCGGGGCGACGAATCCGGAACCCACCAAAGGGAGAAGCAAATTTGGGATTTGCTTGGTCTATCTCCATACGATCAATACTGGTATTTGGAAACTGGATCGGGCATGGCCCACACGTTGGTCACTGCCAATCAATTGAATGCGTACACTCTCAGTGATCTCGGCACTTATGTCCAGTTGAAGAAAAATGTTGGGCTGCAACTTGAGCAGCTGTATTCAAAGGAGGAACCCCTGTCCTATAACCCTTATTCCTACATCATTACAAATCCGGAAAGATTTCCTGAACGCAATGTTGAAAGGGCTAAAGACCTGCTTGTGTTTTTGATCCGCAATCCAGAATTGGTTAGTGGCTATCAAGTTGATGGTATTGTCCTTTTCAGACCACTAGGTGAGTAACATGGTTTTAAGTGATTTATTTGATGGCATTGTTCTCATACTAACAGGTGATCCTGAAGTATGGTCCATCGCTTTTCTCAGCCTGCTAGTGTCGACATCAGCCGTGGCACTTGCCTCTGCGATCGGCATTCCGTTGGGCGTGTTTCTTGGAAGATCGAATAGAGGAAACGGTGTATTTTTTTCCTCTGTTCTTAACACTTTGATGGGTCTCCCACCAGTGGTTGTTGGATTGACAGTATTTTTGATATTGGCAGCAGAAGGGCCATTGGGCACATTGAATTTGGTATTTACTCCTATGGCCATGGTGATCGCACAATTTGTTTTGACTTTACCAATCGTTGTGGGGATTACCAAATCGGCTGTTAATGAGATCCCTGAAGATCTTCCAAAATTATTGAAATCTATGGGTGCTGATGAAGCACAAACTCGGCTGTTACTTTGGCATGAGGCTAAAACCGGTATATTGATTGGGGTCATCACTGCATTAGGGCGGGCATTTTCTGAAGTCGGAGCAATTCTAATAGTTGGTGGCAACCTTAAAGGGTATACTCGTGTGTTGACAACAGCAATCGTGACTGAAACAAGCAAGGGAAACTATGGGGTCTCTTTGGCTTTGGGAATCCTCCTTATGTCTCTGAGCTTTTGTGTGACTGCATTTGTGACTGCTTTACAACACAGAAGGTGATGCTTCGCCAATGAAATATTTTAATATGCAAACATGGAAATGATTTTGGACAAGAATGGTAAAAGCGTATATTTTTGTCAAATGCAAGCATACAGACTTGAAAAGAATCCGACAACAAATCCTTGAGATTCCTGAAATAAAGGAAGCTTATATTCTAAAGGAATCTTTTGACCTAGTATGCACTTTGGAATGTGAAAGCAATCGTCAATTGAAGCCTATTGTAACATCAAAAATCCGTGTAATCCCAGAAATTATTGAAACAATGACAATTATTTGTGTTTGATTAATCACAATGATAGAAGATTGGCCCGCCAGGCTGGACACAGGCGGATGCATGGTACATGCCTGAGAGCAGGAT
>JALUTL010000075.1:13038-16474 GCA_027016475.1 Candidatus Heimdallarchaeota archaeon | reverse complement strand
CTATAATTATGTCTAAATGTTTAAAATATAAATTTACGGGTATTCGCTGGGGGTGTCCCCCATATTCTGAACTGAATAATCGTGAATAATTTAACCCTATTGAAAATATGAAATTATCTTTTGAAAGAAACATTCATCAAGAACTGATGTTGTTAAAATATGCAGGAGAAACAAATTGGAGCAAGAAGACATATTGGATTTGATTTGGGGACAACTCAGGTTGGAGGATGGATTTAGCAACCTGACATCATTCCCATACAAAAAAACACGTAACTCTGTACTTGAACCAACGTGGTCCGCAATCAATGACGATCTTTCAATTGTTTCCCTTTCTTTCTATGGTGGCATTAATGCCTTTCCTGAAAGCGTAACTGAACTGGACGATCTTGAAACCCTTGTTTTCCATGGGTATGTAGAATCATTCCCCTCAAAAGTAAAAAGCATGGTTAACCTAAAAAAAATCATTATCCTCCCTAGACCTTGGCCGTCTGAGTTTGAACATTTGGAAACGTTGTTTTCCGGCATCGAATCATTTCCAAACCTCGAAGAAATTGCAATTATTGGCGGGCATCTTTCCGACAGGGTGGCCAAGAACATTACCATGCTTCCTCCAAATTTATTGAAACCAAAGTCCTTGAAAACACTTAGGATCATCAAAACTGCCATTAGCTATCTTCCAGAACAACTAGGCAATCTTTCCAATTTAGAACAGATTGACTTCAGGTCAAACTACCTCAAAGACCTGCCTCATTCATTGGGGAAATTGCAGAATCTCCAAATTCTGCAACTAAACGACAACCTTTTCACTTCACTCCCTGACATTTTTGATGGACTGGAAAAACTAGTCTGGCTGGATCTGGCATATAACAGTATCAAATCGCTTCCTCCCTCAATCTTTAGGCTTTATGAATTGCGCTATTTGAACCTCAATGACAATCCACTTGAATCGCTTTCTGCAGACATTGTGAAACTAAAAAAACTTGAAAAGCTCCTGTTGAAGGGCAATGTCAACATTCTCCTTCCGGATACATTTTGGCAACTTCCGCGGTTGAAGGTTCTAGATCTTTATGGTTGCAATCTGTTAACTCTTCCTCCGGGGGTATCGAGTGCGCAGCAATTGGAGGAGGTCTACTTGACTAGAAACATGCTTCAAACATTTCCCCAAGATTTCTGTCAGCTCCCCAAGCTGCGCATCTTGGATCTTCGGTACAACCGGATCACAAATCTCCCAGAATGCATTTTGAAACATCCTACAATAGAAATCCTAGAAATTGCTTGACAAGGCTATTCTTATTTCTCAATGTATTTTATGCATTCCATCATACCTGACTGAATCTTGCCACCCGCGGTGTGGACTGATTCAGGGGGTTCCGCAGGATTGCAGGCCATGATCATGGGAAGCGACATGGATCTTCACCCCCGATAGGCCGTAGGCCACCGCGGAGAAGGCACCTCTGCCACAAGACTCCTTATCAATGCCACGCGGCAGCCCATTGATGACTCGGCGGCAGAGGCTGAACCATCCGGATCGAGACACATGATCTAAATTCTCCGTTAACTTACAAGGACGGAATGCGCCGTCCAAGGCAAGCCTGCACCAATTGGCTCTGGCTGAGCTTTGCAGGATGCAAGGGCCGATGGCAGATATCTTTAGTCTTTGGTTTCCATAGAAATAAGTTAAATATTTAAACAAAGAACGCCCGTGTGAAAAACTGCCTGAAATTTCCCTTTTTAAGTGATTATCCAATGATGGCCAGTTTGGCTAGGTTTTAAACAACATGTATTTTACTGTCCAATCTGTTGTTCCTTTATGGAGGACAAAGAGCTAATTTCAGGCAACGCCCTTTGGGAGAAGAAATATGGATATTCCCGAGCCGTACGTGTTGGTTCATTTGTGTTTTTTTCTGGTACGACCGCGACGAATACCGAGGGTGAAATAGTGGGGCTGAATGATCCATACCAGCAAACAAAGCAGATTTATCAAAATATTGCGAGTTATTTGGCTTCAATCAATGGTGATCTTTCCAATATTGTCCGAGTCAGAATCTACACAACTGATGTTCGCTACAAAGACGAGATTATGAAAGCACACCGGGAGTTGTTTTCAGAAATCCGTCCTGCCTCGACTTTTGTAGAGGTTTCAAAGCTTTTTGAACCAGAAATGCTTGTGGAAATTGAAGTTGATGCAGTTCTTTAATTCCATTAATCCGTGTTTCCGTTAGCCCAAAAGTTAAATTCTATCTCATTCCCTCTTTTGACATGAAATATGTTGATTTGGGGAAAACAGGGTTAAAGGTTTCCAAAATCTGTCTTGGTACAATGCAGTTTGGTTGGTCTGTCGAAAAGGATGAGTCGATGAAAATCATGGATCGCGCATGGGACTTGGGTATCAATTTCTTTGACACAGCAGACATTTATTCTCGATGGGCTGAAAATTCATATCCTGGCAAAACAGAGGAGATAATTGGTGAATGGCTTCAAAGGAGTGGAGTTCGAGATGATCTGATATTGGCAACAAAAGTGCGTCATCCCATGAGTGACAAGCCCAACGACCAAGGTCTTTCCCGCCGCCATATCCGCCGTTCAATAGACGGAAGCCTTCAAAGGCTGAAGACAAGTTGGGTGGATCTCTACCAAACACACGCGTACGATGAGGCAGTTCCGATCGAGACAACATTGAGTGCCCTGACTGAGCTGATACATGAGGGAAAGGTTCACTATATTGGTGCATCCAATTATGCTGCATGGAGAATTGTTGAATCAATCCATGTAGCCGAGAAATACGGTTTAGAAGGATATCAAACGATTCAGCCATACTATTCCTTGGTGAGGCGTCATCGATTTGAGCCTGATTTGCAGGAGGTGGCGCTGAAATATGGACTTGGCGTGATTCCCTATTCTCCTTTGGCCGGGGGATTTCTCACCGGAAAATATCGTCGAAATGAACCGCTGCCGCAATCAGCACGTGCCACCAACATACAGAACCGATTTTTCAATGATCGTGGCTTTCTCATACTGGAAACTCTCGAAGAGGTCGCTAAGGACAAAGGTGTCCCAATTGCTTCTCTGGCCCTGTCATGGGTTATGCATCAACCAGCTATCACCTCTCCTATTACAGGCACGACCTCAGTGCAACAACTTGAGGAACTTGTATCAGCTGTAGAGATTTCTCTAAGCGGGGACGAACTTAAACGACTCAATGTAGTGTCCGATCCTCAGTCTAATCTAATCATCCCTTAATCTTTCATATATCGTTGTGACCCAGATCATACCTTTCTTTCTCGATTTAATTCGGTAGCCCTGTTCTTCCATCAATTTATCGATTGTCTTTATCGGATGCACGTACGGGCGAAAACTCCCCATTCTATCTGCTATCCATCCAACCATTCCCACCAGCATTCGTAGCAGCTTCCAATCGCGTGGCATAGTATTGATG
>JALUTL010000075.1:7368-13028 GCA_027016475.1 Candidatus Heimdallarchaeota archaeon | reverse complement strand
GTATTGATGATCAGCTTTGGTCTGTATTCAATGGTTTTCATCACCATGCTTTCCTTATCGGGATGGCAGCAAAGGACTCTATGGAGGGATACGGCATCTGCTTCGTCACTTGCCTTCTCGTCAAGAAAGCTACCTGTAACAAGCTTGTACCTCTCCTGCGGTATCCCTTCTTTTTCAAAACGAGTCTTTGCTAATTCATTCATTTGCGGTGAAAGATCAATTCCATAAACTTCCTCCACGCCTTGCCGCATCAGCTCAATTAAAATACTCCCTGGCCCGGAGCCTACGTCCACTGCCGTTTTTGAATTGTTTTCGACGATAGCTTGCACATGAAGCTTTGCGGTGATCGGTATTCCTTTCTTCTCATGACGATCACTCATGCTTTGGCTCTCCCTGTCAAAAAACTTTTGGATGGCCTGTTCTTTCTGTTTCATACATTAATTGAGTAATGGATGTACTTGAGTCTTGACATTCAATAACATATTCATAGATGATGATTCATTGTTTGGTTTCCTTACGGAATTTGACTGTGATTCATTTTTGTGCAATAAATCCGATATGAACTTCATCCACTCTGAATACTCGGACAGTACTCATACTTGCCCGCTCTAACATGCATAGCCAATCATCAAATGAATATCTTGCAAAATTGCGATGATACGAGATCACCTGCTCTGGCAACATTTGACCAAAATCTGGTTGCGCTCTGAACCAAGCGTCATAGACTCCAAGTGGCTGTCGATCCCAATCCACCACAACCAAATATCCTTCTGGTTTTAGTGCATCTCTAATGTTTTTCAACACCTCAAACAAGTTTTCAAAAGATCTCAAAACTCGGGATGAAAAGATTGCATCATATTGTTCCCCAAGATGTGGACTCTCCTGCATGTGTTGGATTTTTAATTCAACTTTTCCCTGTTGTATTTGCTTTTCCAATATTCTCTTTGCCTTTTTCAACATGTCTTGAGAAATGTCAATTCCTACCAGTTTGGAAGCATTAAACTTTTCGTCAAGCGATTTCAACAAAAGGCCTGGACCACAGCCAATGTCCAAGAATATAGGGTTCTTCAATCCCTTAAGTGCTTCATTTACATGTTTCCAATACACAGCGTTGTGGATCCTCGGAAAGGTGTCAATCATTCTGTATACGAATGGATCGAGATCGTTGTCCATAATTATCCAACCTGTTGTTCATTTATCAGTCCTTAGTAATAGATAATGGTTTGTCAGTGAAGATTCATTTTCTTACTCAAACTTCCCCTATCTTCACTTTCTGTACCCGAAAAATATTTCAATTGGATCTCAAATTAGGTATAGAGGTGTACCAATGATACTAAATCCTGTTTATAACCTGAAGGAATGGATTGAGGCAAACAAAGATGACCTTAAACCCCCAGTTGGAAACAAGTTGGTTTATGAAGACCCCGACTGGATCGTGATGATGGTTGGGGGGCCAAATGCAAGAAAGGACTATCATTATCATCACAGGGGGCCAGAATTTTTCTACCAGATAAAGGGTGACATTACATTGAAAATAATGGAAAAGGATGGTCCCAAAGATGTTGTTATACGGGAGGGGGAAATTTTTCTGATGCCGAGGGAAACAATCCACTCTCCGCAGCGTCCTCCAAACACAGTGGGATTGGTGCTTGAAGCCAAGGCCAAACATGGTGAGAAAGACTGGTTGAAATGGTACTGTGAAGAGTGCAATTCTCTTTTACATGAAGTACAATTTGACTTGAAAAACATCGTGACAGAACTTCCTCCGATATTTGAAAAATTCTATTCATCTGAAGAGCTACGTACGTGCAAGAAATGCGGTGTTGTGATGGAGCCTCCAAAACCTCCCTCCTAAGTGATTAATACGTAAATAGGTTTAATTATCAGGAAATTACATTATTAGTATGTCATATGCATGGAAGCCGAAGGTGGAAACTTTAATTGAAAAAGGCAGTTATGGCGAAGCGGCGACCATGCTGCAGAAACTTGAGATACAAAGTGATTTAGAGAAATTGGAATCACTTCTCGAACTTTCCTTGGTCTATGAAAAAATGGGTGACAAGAAAAAGTTGGCTAAAACAGCAGAACAATGCCTTAAACTTTCAAAGAAACTCCGAAACACATACCATGTCATTGAGGCATTGATTCGAATGATCTATGCGGCATTAGCTGTTGGTGATCTCAAAAGCATGAAAAATCACATAACGGACGCGTTTGAGCTAATCGATCCAAACAGTGAAGACTTGAAGCAATCCCTAAGTGAGCTGTATTATCTGAAAGGCATTGCAGAAACTCTTTCCAATCATTATACGGAAGCTCTTGAAGCATTTGATGAAAGCGAAATTCTTCGTTCTCAATTGCAGCATTCTTCCTTATTGTCCCATGTCTACAATGCAAAAGCCATCCTGTACGAGATAATGGGGGAGACAAAAAAGGCCAAGGACTATCATCTCAAATCCTTGGAATTGAAAGAAAAGTATGGAGAACCAATTGCATACGGAAGATCTCTCAACAATTATGGGAATCTCCTATTGGCTATTGGCGAAGTAATTGAGGGCAAGAAATTTTTGGTGAAGGCATATGAAATTTTTGTCAAATCAGACAGCAAGAACCAAGCACAAACTCTTCACAACCTTGGCCGCATAGCCATTGCCCAAAACGACTATGCGTCTGCCTTAGAATATACAAACAAAGCCATTGGCTTTTTGGACAAGCATTTAGACTCCTCCAGCCTACTTAGTTGCCTTTTTACTCTTTACTCGATCAAAGTCCATTTGGAACATTCTACGGGTGATGTAGAACGTCAAATTGAAGACATCATTGCCATCCATTCAGTTGAAAGGGAAGGGTATTGGATTCAAAAACATCTCTTTGAGGCATACAAAAAATTTCTTTCCAGACGCAAAATGATCCGATTTCAAGCTTTAGAGCATATTGAACCAATTCTTGAATCCGAAGACGCAACACCTGAAATTAAATTGGAAGCAATTTTGATGAAGTCATCAATTTTGATGCTGGAATTGAGCAGTTTCAACAATCTTGAGGCATTGAATGATTTGGAGGAACTGAGTCACAAACTTGAGCAAATGAGTGAAGAACAAAATTCTCCGTTTCTTTTTGTCAATTCCCTTCTTCTACGGGCAAAAACAAACGTATTTCTGGGGAAACTAGATCTTGCCACCCAAAACTATAGTGATGCCTTAGCTTTGACAGAGCAGAAAGGAATGTATCAAATGGGGAAGACTATTTCGGAGGAGTATGAAAGGGATATGAAGTACCTGTTCAACCAACGCTTGATCGATGAATTTGCATTTCCCGAAACTGCAACATTGGGGTCCATTCAATCCTATGCAAGTGGTCTGATCTCTCCCTCGTCCCAATCAACAATCTCAAAGGAAATCCCAGTCATGGTTGTCATTATAGATATGGCCGGCATTGCAAAATACTCAAAAGTACTTGACAACCAACTCAATCTGGATATGGATCTCATCGCCTCATTCATTTCTGCAATCCAATCGTTTGTAAAGGAGGCTTTCAAGTATGGGGAAGGTTTGAAACAACTCATGAATCAGAATTTTGGATTGGTGTTTGGTGAGGTTGAGGGTTCTTATGTTGCTTACATGTTTACTGGTGATTCCTATTTCCCACTATTGAAAATAAACAAATTCACAAAGGCTTTACAGGAAACAATGGTTCCTTCAGCATTAAAATTCAGAATGGGCTTAAAAGAGAAACATGTTCGGGAGGTTGATGAACTAGTGCTTCAGACTTTCTTGCAATAATCTTCACTTTGATATTACCCTCCGTGTCCGTTTAATATGAATGTCTACTATGTTTATATTGTCGAAAGCATTCGTGCTCTCGGCCATTGCGAACCTACCCCCTCTCCCTCAGTCATTTCGGTGGCTGGGGGAACCACCTCTCACTTCTCTTTTTTCTTTTTCTTCGATCGTGATTTTTGTTGATTCCATATTTTCAAAATGTAGAGAATCATAACCGCCGTCGAAAAAATGAAAATGACCCCTGCGAATTGAACTAATCTTTTTAAGACAATGTTGCCAAACTGAAGGGGGATAAAAAAGAGAATTGCCAACACAATGACAGGAATCATGCTGGTCAAACTTCGCTTTATTATCGAATCCCTGCTTTTGATTATGTCTTCCCAATCCAGCTTGTAGTCTGTAACATCCAAGTTTGCGATGGCATTCTCTAACCGGGTTTGCACATCTTGGGTTTTTGGCAGGAAAATTTCATCTGTCAATTGGTGAAGTTGAAGCATGACTACCATTGCAAAAAATTTGAAAAAAACCAAGATTGCAATTGAAATTTGAAAATAGATGTCATTGAAAAGGGCAGGTGAGAAAAGGGCAAGGAAGACCACGAGAGAGATGAACTCCAAAACTCTCTCTTGGAGGCCCCTTATAGTCTGAGGAATCAAAAATGCCAATAGAATATATACAAACACGAAAATTGTGAACATAAATGCCGTTTCCAGCTTATTATGTATCAACGCAAATCCGACAGCTATCAGCATGGTGAGTGGCGGAATAAGTGTATCAAACAGGCTGATTGGATAGAGAATTCGAGTCGATGCTCTTCCAGGTCTCCAGTCTTCAACTATGATTGGATCCTCTCTCATCATTTCACCTCTTTTTCCTGCGACCTGACAGATCCATGGCCTTTTTCAACTCAAGAAGTATATTGGTATTGTATCCATCTATCAAATGAAACCATGTACCCGTAGATACGACCGCTCGACGACATGCTCTGATTTTCAGCAGATATTCTCTCCTCACCTTTGGTTCTATCACGTATCTCCTGTAGGCCAACTGATCTACATCGTACACTCCCTCATCCAAAGTATTTTTCATCCAATTTGTTCCAAAAGCTGGGGTGTTACATGCGAAGAAAAAGATACGTTGGACATAAGGGCGTATTGTTATCAACCCCTTCTTAATTTTTTCAGCAGGCAGTTCAATATCACTCAAAATGATAACAACAGTATCATACAATTTGCTGGTCATTATTGTTCGAAACAGCTCATCATAATCAAATTCTGCACCTTCGGGGACTACATTGTGCAACTCAATTCCAAGTCGTCTAATTGTGGCAGGAGAGACTCCCACACTAATTTTCCGCAACAATCTGTTTCCTACTGCTAAAATATGGGTTGAATGTTCGGTTCTTCTCAACGCTTTTGCTAACTCCACCGCTGAAGAAAACACAAATTCAAGTTTCGGACCTGCCATCACCAGGGAACTGTCCAATACAATCAAAAAGCGTAATTGCCTTGGTTCTTCAAACTCTTTAGATATCAATTTGTTGTACTTTGCAGTTGCTTTCCAAGAAATATGCCTGATTTCATCGCCAAATTCAAAATCCTTGAGAGAAAGAAAATCACTTCCTGAACCGCGATTCGGAACTGAAATTTCAGAAATGAACTGATCGAGAATTTTCTGTTTAAGTGACCACGGGAGTTGGATCCGTTGGGGTTCTGGCAAAATGATCAGCCGTTGCATTGGAACGATGGCCTTGTGGATAAAGAAAAGGCCTGGGACACCCTCCAACTCAAACTCAATTTTTTCGATGGTCTCCTTTCCTCTTTTTGGTGCATAAAACAAAAAGGTTCGTCTAATTTCTTCTCCTTTATTTGCTTCAAA
>JALUTL010000075.1:0-7358 GCA_027016475.1 Candidatus Heimdallarchaeota archaeon | reverse complement strand
TTGTAACATTTGGTTGAAAGACAGGAACCAGTCCCTCACTTACCTGAATCGAAATCTTTCCTTGCATATTTCGTTCAGGAGAGATGACAATCTGGACAGGAACGAACATTTTTGCATCAACTTCGACATATGGCAAATGAATTTTAACCGTGGCCGTCTCTGCCTTCATACTCTTCAAACGAAGAAGAAAAACGAAAAACAGCGAGGGAGGGGCCAAACCCACTGCATAGAGAAAAGGAATGTTGAAAAATATTCCGAACAGACCAAGAGCTAAGCCCAAAACCATTAGAACAATTCCTTCTGGGGTAATGGCCACGAAGCTGGTAACATTTTCAAAGGAAATCAGGTTTTGTCTGATGAGAGACGGTTTTTGTTGAGACTGGTCTGGCAATAGGTATCCTGTTGTAGGATCATATTGGTTCAGAACCCCTTCGTCCACATCAAGAGGTGAAGTATTCAGAAATCTTGTGTCTGGATGATCTAGATCCAACTGCTCGATGGTTTCCGCTAAATCTTCAACATAACGTGACAGTGGCTCAGCCTCTGTCTCCGATTGCTTTTCACTCTTCGACAATGTCCGTTCACCATGCTACACTTTAACGGGGACATCATGGATTACTGATGCCAAGATCTGTTCAATGGGAATCTGTTCAACTTCTGCCTGAGGAGTCAAAATAATCCTGTGATTCATTACGTGATAAAACAGTTGTTTTATGTCGTCTGGCTCAACATATGATCGGCCGTTCATGGCAGCCAATGCACGTCCCATGGTCATTAGGGCCAAACTTGCACGGGGTGACCCTCCCAATGTCAACGAAGGCAGAAATCTTGTTCTGACGACAAGCCGTCCTATATACTCAAGCACCTCATCAGAAACGGAAACTTTTTGGACTTCCTGTTGTATTTTTATGATCTCTTCTGCATTCGTGACTGGATTCACGTCAGGTACAAACTTTTCCCTTTTAGATTTCAAAATTTTCACTTCATCATTGAAATCTGGCAATTTCATTATCAATCTGATCATAAACCTATCCAGTTGTGCCTCTGGAAGGGGATAAACGCCTACCTGCTCAATGGGATTCTGTGTGGCCATTACGAAAAAGGGCTGTTCCAATTTATACGTTTGACCTTCAACTGTCACTTGCCTCTCCTGCATAGATTCCAACAAGGCCGCCTGTGTTTTTGGCGGAGCTCTTGAAATTTCATCACAGAGCACAACATTGGCAAAAATCGGTCCAGGAATGAATTTGAACTGGAGGTTTTTTTGGTCATAAATTGAGGAGCCTGTTATGTCGGCAGGCATCAGGTCCGGAGTAAATTGGATTCTTTTGTAATTCAATCCCAGCACTTCAGCCAATGTGCTTGCCAAATAAGATTTAGCTATGCCTGGCACACCCTCCAACAGCACATGGCCATTTGCAAATAGTGCTGCAAGAACGTAATACAGGTTTTGCTCATTTCGAATGATTCGCTTCTTCATTTCATACATTATTTTGTCTGTAAGCTCTTTGATTGAGGTTAAGTCAGGATTTTCCATTTGACCTTCACTTTCCGTGTTGCAAAAAAACTTATTGGCCTAGTGTCATTATTATTTCTTATTTTCTGGCAGGTCTTGAACTTCCTCTTCTATCTTTTGTGGAACAATGAAAAAGTCTGATGTAGCTCCTTGCCAAACTTCTGATGCCCTCGAAGAAAATATAGGGTGATCAAATATGCTTGAAACTGTCTTCTCTTCATCCTTCATCGACAAGATGCCTTGGACAAAAAGGGGATTGTCCTCAATGATGTCCAGCAAAAACTGAACCTTCTCAAGAACGGTCCAAGCTGTAGAAGGAGAATACCTATCAAGCATCAACCTTTCCAAAGATTGAATGAGGCTGTCTGGAACTATGTCTCCCAGATTTTCCTGCCTGATGAAATTCAAGTACTCTGCTGCAACTTTCCTGAAATAATCTGCACCAAGCTGCCGAATGGTAAATTGTTCTTTAACCAAGATCTTTTCCTCTAATGAAAGCGGCACTGCCGGCAAACGGTCGGTGTGTAGCTTTGTCAAACGTTTGCTCAACTTTGTCTCTCTATTTCCGTTTGTTTGCGAGCCTGCTTTGAACAGTCCTGAAGAAACTGAAACAGCCAATGGCAGTGCCAACAGAATCAACCCAATAGGGACAATAGGAACATAACGGAAATTATATTCCAAGGACAGCAAGAGCGCTTCTTGATTTACTGGAATGTACCGCAAATATCTCTCAAATACGACCATTTGGGTGATGGGTATCTCAAACTGTTGGAGAAGATAGGGTAGGACATCCAAATTTTCAGGGTACTGTCTTGTGAAATTATTTGTTAGAAAAAATCCGTCTGAAAGCCAAATTTGATTTCTATGCTTGATAGAGATTACGTAATCATTCGGCTTTTCGGTGTTAAGATCATCTTTGAAACAGGCCTTTACTGAACCCAACGTTGTCAACAGAGGTTCTATTTCTTCATTCGGGTCTCCATGACCATAATCGACCAGCGGTAGGGGTGCAATACTTGTAAACTGAACTTTCAAATCTAATGATGTAGACGGAACATGGGAAATTACTCCATTTTCATTATTTTTATCGTAGACATGGCATCTGTCAATTTCAATGGGGTAATCTGTAATCTCTGAGAATTCTGTATGTGACCCTACATAAAGAGTTGGCAGATTTCTTTTTGCACGTTGGCGAAGAAATTCGATATCTTCATTTGAGAACCGCTCTCTTTTTTGAAATATGACCAACGCCGTCGATCTTTCTTGAAGGTTGAGCTCATTTAACTGCATGGTTGTAGTCTTGATATCAATTCCAAGAGAATTTACTCGATTCCCCACATCAGAATACCCTGCAATTGACTGATCTTCAATTGAACCATAAGGCTTCCAATCTTTATCAATTTCAAACCATCCTGGGAGAACGACAAAGGAGACCAAGAACAAGTAGGCCAAGACAAAATGTCTCATTTTGAACCTTTGATTGAATAGGTCTAGGGAAATTAACGCTTTCATTTCATCTCCTCCTCTATCAACAGCAGACTATACTCTGTTTCCTTTCGTTTTGGCTTTAGCATGTCTCCTTTTGTAGGTACAATAGTCCAGATCCGTTCTTTTGAAACTTCCTGATTGTACCATTCGATCTCTCTCTTCTTTTGCACCGGATCCACCTCATTAACGAAAAGCCTCTTGATGGCTTCTATGCAGGTAATTACATCATCCCTATTTGCTTCGCCCTTACCATATTGCAATCGGTAAAATATTGTAACAAGCTTGAAAACACTTGGACGAAAAGCAGGCTTGTTCACGGCAAAGGCATATTCCTTTGGAGTCCAATGTGCAGGCCGCGCAATAGGTCTAAAATACGTAAGCTGTTCATCCAAAATATGATAGGCCTCAATTATCGCCTCTGTGAACTTTCCAGTTTCAAGTGCCTCATACAGCACTTTTAGAGCCAATTCTCTTGAAAACTTCAATTTCTCTACTTTTTCCCTTCTCGTGATTTCCTTTGGTTGGTCAATTCGAGCACCCAATCTTGTCAATAACGGTGCCAATTTTGCAACTGCATAAATTACTAGGGCAAGTGCAATCAACAAACCTAGAATTTGCAATAAGCCAACAGCCGAATTGAGATTGGGCGGTTCCCTTATCGGGAATCTGAGTGTAGGGAATCTTATCCTTGGCAGAAAGAATATTGGATCTTCCAACAGTCTGTGGTCAGGACTGAGATATCGCAATCCTGGAAATGCAATCAAAAAAAGAAATCCACCACCTAACGAGAGGTAAAAAGCGATTTCTTTGCTAAGAGACTGAATTCTTGTTGCTAGTAGCTTACCGTTCGTCTTTTCTGTCATTTTTCTTCAACCTCTCGTTTGATTTCTTCCACTTTTCGCATCAATTTCCGATAGACATAGCATCTCGTGAAAGTACTTTTGTAATCACATATCTGAGGTAGATCAATCGTAGGATAACTCAAATAAGTGCATGTGTTCTGAACCTTGTTTTTGAAAGGGCAGTACTGGATTTGTTCATTGGGGGTTGGTGGAATTGAACCAGTCAGCACCAAAAAATTATGGTACTGGGTCGGTTTTGTCCGGCTGGTTTCAATGGTCTTGCCAAAATAGTTTTCAAATGGTATCATTGCACCAACATAGGCTGGTAACATGAGGAACAAGAAGCTAATCGATGTTTGGAAGACCACAAACAGAAATAGAACCAAAAGGAAAAAGAACGTGACAGTACCAAGAACAAACAAAAATGGGAAATACACCATTCCCATCACAATCAACACAAAGGCAAAAATTGATTTGGCCGCTTCAATAAGTAGATTTTGAGCTCTTTTTCCATACCGAAGCCTGAGCCATGTCCCTGCCAAAAACCATCCAAAGAGGACACTGCCAAGTGCCTGCAATGGGAACAAAGCCGCCAAAGACAAACATATTGTGAAGATACCGACCAAACTCACGCTTGGTGACAAGTTATTGAGCACTTCGATATTTGGTTGGAATCGAAGCAAAGAATATCCCATAACAAGGAAAAACACAAATGTTGGAATTAGAATCAAATCAATGGCCCTAGCAAAATTTTCTCCAGGCTCATTGAAGGTATGGAATCCCTTTGTGATTCTTGATTTGAATTGACTACGCGCCTCCGCCATTCTTTCACCTATGTACAACTATCTTTGTATCAAGCACCATCCTTGTGCCTATATACACGAACCCAATAAAAACAGTTATGGTATATATTGCCGCCAATACTACTGCTAGGATGTCTATAGAAAATAAGACAGTTAGAAACATTCCAAGAATGGCCCATGTTACTCCAAATATCCCTAAATCAAATAACACTATTCCTGCCAATATTCTGAGGATACCTAACCCATAGCCTTTAGTCCGGAGTGAGCTGTTCCAATACAATGCTATCCCTACAGCAAGAGCCATCAACATGAAGAGAAACACTATCCCGAAATTGACAAGCCCTTCCCATTCATTCATGAATATTAACAGTGCAACCAATATAACTGCGCCTATAAAACTGACTCCTGTAAATTTTGCAATTCCAATTGCGATAGAATTGGACAGTTTGTTTGGGTATGACAATGTGCTCTCAAACGGTGGAATAATTGTTTGACTGCATTTCCAGCATTCCGTTGAGTACACGGGCACTGGAAAATTGCAGTTGGTGCAAACATTCAGAGGTACAGAATTGCATGCCCGACAAATCCCGTCCGTATCCAAAAAAGAGAAACAAAGCTGACATTCGGACATAATGTACTGTTCAGCAAGCGGATAGTCCTTTCTCTTGACTGCATCCTGTAGGAGTTCTTGACGCTGTCTGTATATGTTTCTCTGCTGAAACCGATGTTTCAAATACCTAAATGAAAACTTAGAAACATCCGGGTTGATCTCGATTTTGTGTTTTGGAGCTAGTCTATATTGCAAATGCGTTTCTGCCGTATGGGGCTCCTCATGATAATTCATACAAAAATTACACTGCGGAACCTGAATGTTCACAAACTTCAACACCACTAGCAATAAAATGATATTGCTAATTATCCCCACTGCCAATGTAGTGAGGTAGATTGATTCTCCAAAAATTTTAACATCGGGCGTGTTTTGAGTGCCCAAAACCAATGAACCGTTCCAGGCTCCATGAATCAAGATGGCTACAATGTAGGTTGCAAAAAAGGTCTGATAGTCCTTTAACGGCAAAACCGTTTTGTTTGAACCAGACAGAGAAAGGTAAATCCCCAAAGCCATAAGGGTCGTAGTTGTAACATGGATTGGGAACAGCCATCGGATCAAAACCTGAAGATACACCATGGATTGAGAGTTGTTGGTGTTCAAAGGATCAAACCTGAAAACATAAAGGTAAGTTTCCAAAAACGTGAAAATCAAGCCGATTAGAATCCCGCAAAACACAACCAGGCCTTGTCCCTTGAAGACCCTTGTTTCCCTTTGTCCCCACTCTTTGACTATGCTTCGAGAAAGAATAAATATTGGCAACATTTTTGCAGTTTCCTCGACGATCGGGGCCAAGACTGCGAACATTAAAAACAACAAGAACTGAATGTCTGCTTGTGTAATTTGAAAAATCAGGGCTAAAGCTAGGATAAGGAGATAAAAATCTGAGTTCAAGATCAAGCTGAATAGAACAGAAACAATTCCTCCGACAAACACAAATTCTGCGGCAATGTATGCCTTTTCATCCAATAGCTCATGGTAATACCTATAGATCATCAGAGAAAGCAATGAAACGAACGGAATGGAGGGTGCAATGAAGACAAAAGCAGTAAACAAGGCTTGATTGGTGCTGTTATAGGCCAACATGAAGAATACGATGAACACAAAAATTGACATGGCAGAGAATACCGCAAAGATGGATCGGGGAAGCTTAGCGATTGCTTGCACCTGCTCTGTTTCCTTATAGAAAATATTCTCCATAAAGGGGGACAGGGAGACTTCCTGCATGAGTCGTGTTTTTCCTTGATTTTATAAAATGTAGGGCAAAGGATTCCACTTTATGTGAAAAATTATTACAATTTCTTGACCAGTGATGTTTATTGTCCTCTGAATCCTTCAATATTCAAATCCCATCCTTCTTGCATATGTGTTCTTGTAATGTTCCAACGCCTCATTGATACAATCTTCCAACCACCCTTTGTCCTCTTCTTTAGTGAGCAATTTCTCCAATTTGGATTTGACGATTTGCAACATTTCTCCAACTGATCCAACTCTGTCTGCAAAGTCACTTTTTGACAGTTCTGACGCCAACCTTTCATGCCTAATTTGCCATTCACGAATTGCCTCCCAACATAGTCCAGTCAAGATAATTTGATTAAGATCGATAGCGTGCTGTAGAACCTGAACAACATCTGAAACAATCAATTTTTGCTCCGGTTCCAAAACCAATTTTGCATAGTTCTTAAGCTTTGCGTCAATCTTATTGGCATCCAATTTGGTCATTACAAAATGTAATAGGGGATTTCCAATTTTAATGTTTTTTCATGCATAGAGAAATGAAATGATATTTGCCGTAATTCCTCCATAAATAAAAGGATAAATGCCTGAAATCTTGTATCCTGCATTTTCAGCCAATTCAATTGTCATTTTTCGCTTTGTAGCTAAAATCGCTACATTGGTTATTCCAATATCATAAGCTCTGGCAAAGATATGTGAATAAAGATTCTTTACATAATTTTTCTTTCCCATTCTTACACCATATGGAGGGTTGAACACAAGATGTGTGACATGATTGAGGCTATTCCACACATTTTCATCAAAGACATTCTCTACTTTAAATGAAACAAATTCTGACACGCCTGCCAACCTTGCATGTTCATTTG
>JALUTL010000074.1:1456-5989 GCA_027016475.1 Candidatus Heimdallarchaeota archaeon | reverse complement strand
TGTGAGGTATATGTCTCATCCACAAACATGACATTGATGCCGTACAGCCCAGCCTTGTACTCTATAGACTGCTTGAGCATCCTGTAGAGGAACTGCTGGAACTGCTGCGAAACTCGTTTGATCATCTTCAGCCCTCGCTTCATGTCATCTCATTCGCCGACTACTATGTTCCCGATTCTGTTGCTGAGGCAATGGTTCACAATATAATTTCAATTTCGACATACAATTTGTTCAAGGTTTGGAATCTGTATTCTTCTTCAATTACTGATAATGAAGGGCTGTAGTCCAAATCACAAGTGTTGGAGGTTCTGTTGCTTGGATGGATTGGGCCAAAAGAATTCCAAGTAAGACTACTGAAAAGAGATATCTGAGATGCATCATGTATTTTTGCATCACTTCGAATAAAAAAATTTCGGTGGTCAAATGCTTTATGCTCTACAGGTTCCTCTTTTATGCTTTCTGGATCACCAAATTTGAGAATTCACTATTTTGTGCAGCAATGGACAAGAAGCCGATGTAACCTGATGAAAAGGTTGAATCGGAGACTGACATGATTTCGTCTCCACCGAATTCAAGGACGAAAGTAGTTTCATCGATAAGAATCGACCAACTGTAAACATATGTTCCTTTACTGCTTGGCACCATGAGGCCTGACGTTTGCGATGCAGCAATGACGCTTGATGTGCCATCCACAACTTTTCCGAACACGAATTTGTCAGTATCTCCATACACATGTGGAATGTGGGGTGATGATCCATCTCCAGCCACATTTTTGTTGCTAAGATGATCTGCTGTATAAAGCACCCAATAATAGTTGAACACATCCTGATATCTGAACACGAATCCTACGGCATCATTGTCCCCCCACTCAATGTTGGACGAGAATATGAAGTTTGCAAGTGTAAAGCTAGAATTTTCCAGAACAAAGAGAAGATCATTGTTCGATTCCATAACAATTTTGTTATTGATTATGGAAATCGTGGAACTTCCCCCATGGTTGGTATTGTTGTTCAAACGACGGGTTACCCAACCATCGCTTGTCAAAGTGCTGCTTGAAATGTCTGGGGAGTACAGTATTGCATTTGCAGTGATGATCGATGGGATGGATACTTCAAATCTATTTGAGAACCTGTTGACTCCATTCTCAAACCCTTCAACAGTAACAATGACTGTATCATTTCGTGAGACCATGGAGGTGAGCACTACAGTGACTGCTTCTACAGATATGGTCTCTTGAGGTTGAATGGTATAGTTTGTGAACCTCAGAGACCAATTGGGGTCTTCGTTTCCATTGATTTCAACAATCACGTCTCTGATTTCGGCAGGATCCGAGCCTATATTGGTGACAAGTATTCTGAAGAAATCTCCCAAGTCATTGCCTGACTTGTCAGCAACACCTACATTTTCGATGAGAAGCTGAAAGTTCGAGGAGCTCAATATTCCTTGCGTGAGGGCCCAGATTATTGCGCCTGCCGCAACGGTCAGTGCAACCAAGAGGATAGTTGCAATAATCGGCGAGACAGATCGCTTTGCTTTAACTAAAGTCTGAAAGGTTAATCTTCCCTTATAGATTTTAACCATACAAATCAATCGGACTTCATACATAAAACCTTTCTGAACAATGTTGTCATCCTATGGCATTTATTGCCCTATCCAATTGTTTAGAAATTCTGGTGTCATAATTGAGGAGAAATGTCAAAGCCAGGTACAGTTCTGCAACAAATTCCCCTCTGAAGGCCAGCAGTTCATCTATTGATGAGTGGGTATCAGACAGTTCCTGTATTGATTCTTTCCATTCCTCTTCAAAAATTGTAAGGAGGTCTTCCAATCGTGTATTCAAAACCCCATGTGTTTGTAGCAGTTCCATCAATGTGTTTTTCGGGAATTTTTCAGTCATTGAATTGATATGCTGAACAGGTGCAGGTCGGGGAAAGGTATTGAAGTAATCTTTCCACTTGTCAAGCAATCGTTCTGCCGAGGGCTTTGCTTGTGGGAATTTGTCACCGATTTGGTTCAGGATATATTCTGAGAATTCTGCAACAGAGTTGGCAAGAACCTCTCTTTTCAGTTTTCTTTTCGAGGAGAGGGATGCATGAATTTCCTCCCATTCTTTCTCAAGCCCATAGAAGAATTCCAAAGCCTCACGGAAATTGCCGGTGTCTGCATCCGTTATTGTGCGTAGGATTTGGAGGAATGGCGGGTTGATAATTCTGCCCTGCCACCTGCCTTTGAGTTTTTGTTCCATCTCATCTTCTTCAATGGGTTTTCGTATCATCAGCACATAGACCAATACGAGAAGGGCAAGAAAGGTAACAGTGGCCATTACCAATATCAGGTTTATGACATCCCTTCCCAAATTTGGTCTGAAGATCTGATCAACTAGGTTCTTGTCAGTTGCAAACTTTCCGGGGTTGTACTCCAATCGGATTGTGACAACCGCAGTATTGTTGAACAAATCAAGTGCCCGGATGGCCAATGTAAGATTTCTTGGCATGCCTTCTTCGATCGGCAGCAACAATTCCACCCTGTTTTGGCCAGTAACGTCTTGGTAAGCTATTCCATTGATCAGGATTTCAACCCTAGAAACTCCTGACTTGTCTTCCACAGCCCACTCAACCACAATGTTTCTGTCTTCCAGCACTTCTCCGTCAAAAGGTTTCAGAATTTGAATCGACGGTGCCTTCAGGTCGTCAGCGGCTTCAGTTGTATATTCTGCAACATTGAAGGATGTGTCCCATACGCTTATCCGTATGGTGCTGTCTCCATCAATTGGATGAACCCGAATAAAGGTGGCGATCTGTATGTGCGTTTTGTTCCAGAAGAAATTTGGGGTGGGTGAATCCTGTCCTACATACAGCCTCGAGAAAATGACAACTCCTTGGAAGCTTACTTCTACCAGTCTCCATCCGACATCATCTCGGGCTGTGAAATTCACTGGCAAGAGATCCGTGTATGATTGGTTCCCTACAGGCTGGTACACCGTCAACAAGGGGGCTGTAACATCTGTTCGGATCAAATTGAAGGTGAACGGGGTGGATGCATTGGCATTGAATTCATCCGATTCAACAACAAGTTCCGTGGAATAGTTGTCTGGTGGGATCTGCAAATTGGAATAGTTTCTGAACACAACCTGATAAAAGCCCGGTGAAATCAGAATTGCGGCTTCACCCAAGTCATATCCCGTAAGATCCTTCAGATAAAAAATTGCGTCATTGACGGGTGTTCCTCCAAAACTGACGTTAGCCTCTATTACTTTTGTTTCATTTGGAAAAATGGTTATGGATGTTGAATTGTATGTAACTGTAAGCGTCTGTTGCTGTAATTTCAGCGATTCAGACATTTCAGGGGTGGGTGGTACAAGAACAGCCATTCCCAAAAGAACAAGGACGGCCCATTTCTTTGACATAAATACATTTTTTGCTGATCAAATATTTACTTTATGGAGAACCCTAAGAAAATTTATTTTTCAGTGAACCAATCTTTGGTCGCCATTTTTGACTGTTTATCCCTACCAATAGGCTTTAGGCAACGGAAAGCATTGTATCTTTATGGAACTAGGTATCGATAGTTTTGCGGCTGCACGGCCAGGAGATGCTTTGGAGAATGCCAAGGTATTGAAAGAGGTAATCGAAAGAATTGAACAATCAGACCGCTATGGATTGGATTTTTTTGGACTTGGAGAACACCATCGGGCAGATTTTTTGGATTCGGCGGCTCATATGATCTTGGCAGCAGCATCCCAACAGACAAAGCGGATACGGTTAGGTGGTGCAGTAGTTGTACTGAGTACTGCTGATCCAGTTCGTGTATTCCAGAACTATGCGACGCTTGATCTTCTGACCCAAGGAAGGGCGGAGCTTGTGGTGGGACGGGGATCATTTTCTGAAGCGTTTCCTCTGTTTGGGTACAGTTTTCAGGACTATGATGAACTGTTTGAAGAGAAGCTGGAACTGTTCTTGAGAATTCGTGCCCAAGAAAGAGTGACTTGGTCAGGGAAGTTCAGGCCTCCTCTAAAGGATCAGGCAATATATCCTCGTCCCATCCAAAACCCTCTTCCAATTTGGATCGGTGTGGGTGGAACGCCAGAATCGGTGCATCGGGCTGGTCGCCTAGGACTGCCATTGATGGTTGCAATCATAGGTGGTGAAGCCCACAGGTTCAGACCTCTTATTGACCTTTATAAACGGACATATTTGGCGGCAGGTCATCCTCCAGAAAAAATGAAAATTGGTGTCCATTCCCAAGGATACGTTGCTGACACTACTGAGCAGGCGATAGAGGAATATTATCCGGGATACAAGGAGATGTTTGACAGAATTGGAAGGGAAAGGGGTTGGCCTCCCGTAACTATGGATAGGTTCCTGTTCCAGAATGGCCCCACGGGAGCATACCTTGTCGGAGACCCTGAAACCGTAGCAGAAAAAATTATCCGGCACAGCAAAGCACTTGGTGGTGTCAATCGTTATACGTTCATGATGGACAATGCTAAACTGTCACAGCCGCAGTTGCTTAAATCCATCAAGCTGATCGGAA
>JALUTL010000074.1:0-1446 GCA_027016475.1 Candidatus Heimdallarchaeota archaeon | reverse complement strand
TGCCGACGGCCCCATGTCCTACCAGTGCCACATTGCGAATGTCTTCCACCTTGTGTTTCGGCATCGCTGTCTTTTCATCCTGAACGAACGATTTATGTTTTGCATGGTTTATATCAAAATCAGATACAGTTTCAATTTTGTTTTCCTTTATGATTTAAAACCAGATCATTTCTGAATGGCTTATGGACTTCTTGGATGAATTCGGCATTCGGCATCAGTACTTGTCGGAAGAGCACGGGCTCTTGGTTCCTGACCTGGATCGAACGAATGCAGGGATTCTTCCTGCCATGTTGGCATCTATGCTAAATGTCGGCGGGGAGCTGAATTCTGATTTCAAAAATCGACTGGACGAACAATTCCCTTCTGGATATGACAGTGTCCTTTTCATTATGGCTGATGGATTGGGTGCCTCCCATCTGTCAGAGCTTGGAGGATTTCTATGGGAAAATGTCATGGAAAGGGGGACTGTTGCCAACGCAGTCTTTCCTACCATGACCTCAACAAACTTGGCGTCAATTGCGTACGGAACCTTACCGCTGTGTCATGGCATGGTGGGGTACAACTATTACCATGAAGGGCTGGACAACATCTTCAATGCACTGAGCGGCCATTATGAGCATGAAGGGAAAATTGAACGGATAACACGGAAAATTCCCTTGTCATCCTTTATTTCGGGGAAGCCGTTGCAGGCCCAAGTGAAAGGGCTTTTGGACGTAGAATTGATCGTTCCTGCACAACTTCCTGCTACGGGACTTCTTGAAATACTTGGACAGGGTGTGCCAAAAACAAGCTATGTGGATATGCAGGAAGCTCTTGTAAGAACACATTCCAAACTCAATCGAGACGATCCACAACTTTTGGCAGTGTATTTGGGTGTAACGGATCACTTCGGGCATAGGCATGGACCAGAATCAAAAGAATATGAACAGGCAATTCGAGCGGTTGAAACTTATGTGCAACAGGTCATTTCGCATCCAAAGGTGAAGGACGGAAGCGTAGCAGTAGTTTTGACCAGTGACCATGGACAATCACAAATCAGAGACCTGAAAGCCATGACCAAAGAAACATGGAAATCTCACAAATCTTCTGGAGTGTTACTTGGAAGCAGTGACCGAACAATCCATGCCTATAGTGAAGACCCCGATAGAGCGTATGGCGTACTTGAAAGCCTAAGTTCAGGCCATGGTATTATTCTGGACAACGAGAAAGCCCGAAAGCTGATGGGGGTGGATCGTTGCGGTTCCACGTTTGCTCACCGACTGGGAGACTACGTACTCCTTTTTGAGGACGGATACCTCCATGAAGTTCCTGCGGTTGCACCAGCCGAGACATATCCTGCCCCGCATAAGGGGCAACATGGTTCTCTAAGTGAAAGAGAGTTGTTTGTACCTGTTTGCATTTGGGGTGAATGATCTTCATATTGGCTTTTGTGACAATATGTTTGCC
>JALUTL010000073.1 GCA_027016475.1 Candidatus Heimdallarchaeota archaeon | reverse complement strand
GCGTACCCCTTTTCACCTTAATGCTTGCGAGTATTCTTCATCGCTCACTTCGTAATCCGCGGCAGGACTTTCTGTTTTAGGTTCTGAAGATGACGTTTCGGCATATTGTTCTGAATCGGGTGCCCCAGTTGGAGGAACACCTCCAGTGGCTTGATAAATTCGTTGGGTTATTGAAAATACAGCCTTTTGAAGAGCATCCATGGCAGATTTTATGGCATTGATGTCTTCGGTTTTGATGCTTTCTTCCAGTTTCTTGATCTTTTCTTCCACTTCTGATTTCTCAGCTTCAGTCACTTTGTCTCCGAGTTCTTCGAGAGTTCGGCGTGTAGTATGAATCAACGTGTCTGCTTGATTGATTGTTTCAACTTTTTCCTTCAGTTTCTTATCTTGCTCAGCAAATTGTTCCGCTTCTTGAACCATTCGTTGGATGTCTTCTTCACTCAGATTCGTGGTTCCTTTTACAACAATTTTTTGCTCTTTTCCAGTGGCTAGGTCTTTAGCTGACACATTGACAATACCATTTGAATCAATGTCAAAGGTGACTTCGATTTGTGGAACACCTCTTGGTGCTGGGGGAATGCCAGTTAGATAAAATCTGCCAAGAGAGATGTTGTCCTTGGCCATGGCCCTTTCTCCTTGGAGGACATGGATTTCAACCTGTGTTTGGTTATCAGCTGCTGTGGAAAAGATTTGGCTCTTCCTAACTGGGATTGTTGTGTTTCTCTCAATGATTTTTGTGAACACTCCCCCAAGGGTTTCAACCCCCAATGAGAGAGGAGTTACATCGAGCAATAAGATATCTTTCATTTCTCCGGCTAGGATTGCGGCTTGAATAGCCGCTCCGATTGCTACAGCCTCATCTGGGTTGATGCCTTTGAATGGTTCTTTGCCAAAGAAGTCTTTCACTGCTTTTTGGAACATTGGCATTCGCGTGGCTCCACCGATAAGCAATACCTTGTCAATATCGTCCGTACTAAGGCCAGAATCTTTTAGAGCCTGTCGGGTAGGTCTCATGGCACGTTCAATTAGATCTTCGGTCATTTGTTCAAATTGCGATCTCGTGAGTTCAACATCGATATGTTTTGGACCAGAGGCATCAGCGGCTATGAATTGGAGAGTAATCCTAGTCTTTGGCATTGTTGAAAGCTCAATCTTTGCTTGTTCCGAGGCTTCCTTTAGCCGTTGTAGTGCCATACGATCCTTCGAGAGATCAATTCCATGTTTCTGCTTGAAATCTTCGATGAGCCAATCCATGATTTTGCGATCAAAGTCAGAGCCTCCAAGATGATTATCTCCTGAAGTCGCTTTCACCTCTACAATTCCTTCGCCAACCTCGAGAATACTGACATCAAAGGTTCCTCCTCCAAGATCAAGCACCGCAACAGTTTGTTCCTCTTCTTGCTTGTCAAGGCCATAGGCCAACGCTGCAGCCGTTGGTTCATTAATTATACGCAAGACCTCTAGGCCAGCTATCCTGCCAGCATCTTTTGTGGCCTGACGTTGAGAATCGTTGAAATAAGCAGGAACTGTGATTACTGCTTTCTTAATTTCTTCTCCAAGGTAAGCTTCTGCATCGGCCTTGAGCTTTTGCAAGATCATTGCGGAGATTTCTTGAGGTGTATATTCTTTATCGAATATCTTCACTCGATAGTTGCTACCCATTTTGCGCTTGATCTCGATGACCGTGTTCTCCGCATTAGCAATAGCTTGGCGCTTTGCCAATTGGCCAACGACTCTGGTTCCATCCTCATTGAAGGATACAATG
>JALUTL010000072.1:4047-6008 GCA_027016475.1 Candidatus Heimdallarchaeota archaeon | reverse complement strand
ATATAAGGCTGCTCAGATTAGAGGATATGACATGCACGAAAATTATGTGCTGGAAATACGCATGGCAAAAACACCAGACCGAGTTTTCGATTTTCTCAATGACTTAGAATCACAGCTCAAGCCGCATGCTCTACGAGACCTTGAAGAATTGAAGAGAATGAAATCTGAAGATATGGGGAAAGAGTCAGAAATTGAAGCCCAAGATTATGGTTATTATGCAAGAAAGTATTTGGAGGAGAAATACCACATAGACAAGGAGGAAATAAAGCAATATTTCCCCATGGAACACACAGTAGATAAGATGCTTGAGTTCTATCAAGAAGTTTTTGGTTTCAACTTTGCAGAAATTGAGAATGCGCCAAAATGGCACGAAGATGTCAAGGCCTTCGCAGTTACTGACAAAAAAACGAACAAGTTGCTAGGGGTATTCTATTTGGATTTGTTCCCAAGAGAAGGAAAGTACAATCATGCCGCCGCCTTCACCTTGATCAAGGGTAGATATCAATACGGCCAAAGAGTTCCCACCGTTTCTGCAATGGTTACAAACTTCAACAAACCTACAAAAGAAAATCCTTCTCTGCTAACTCATGAGCAGGTCAACACACTGTTCCATGAGTTTGGACACATAATCCATCAAGTAACTACTCAATCACGTTTCTACACATTTTCAGGATCCTCTGTTGCTCGCGATTTTGTAGAGGCGCCGTCCCAGATGCTGGAAAATTGGGTATTCGAGCCTGTTGTCCTAAATATGATTTCAAAGCATTACAAAACAGGTGAACCACTGCCTGAAGAATTGCTCAAAAAAATGATTGGTGCCAAAAATGCGCTTTCTCCACTACGGTACTTGAGACAGATTTTCTTTGGAAAATTCGATATGACTATTCACACATCCAGCAGATGCGACACAACTACACTCTGGCATGAACTTAAAAAGACAGTTTCATTGATTCCTTCACTGCCAGGAACACATCCACAAGCTAGTTTTGGTCATGTAATGGGAGGTTACGATGCGGGATACTATGGCTATCTTTGGAGTGAAGTGTTTGCTCAGGACATGTACACGAGATTTAAGAAGGAAGGACCAACATCGAAGGCTGTAGGCATGGATTATAGAAAATACATTCTAGAACCGGGCAATGATTATCCAGAAGAAGAGCTTCTGCAGAGATTTTTGGGTAGAGAACCCAACAAGGAGGCATTTCTGGAATCAATTGGATTGAAGTAGTCTTACTCCACCATTTTGTTCAATTCAAGTTCATAGTATAATTCTCTTGCCTTTTCTTCGAGTTCATCGATTTTCCCTGAAAAATTTCGGAGTGCATCATGCAATTCCTGATCAAGAATGTCTGCAAACCGATGGAGTTTTTGTCTCAATAGATGAGTAGGAAATTTTACCAATGCAAGAACTGAGAAATCGTCTCTCCGTTCCACCAATATCACACCAGAACTATGTTCAATCAGCTTGATTTCTTCCTGTGCAATTTCTTCCAAAAGCGTTTGGACTCCAGCCAAAGCAGGAGCAAATACCTGTGTTGTTTGATTTGCCTGAAACCTCTTGCTGAACTTTGAAAAAAATTCAGTTCCATCATGTTTCATTGCAATAATCCATTGGATCGTTTCTTGGTGTATTATACCCTCTATGACCTCAGAAATAATTTCTAATCTTGTCAATACTTTTGAACGTTGCCAAGCTTCCTTGGCATTCATTTTGTTGATCACCAATTCACTCAATCGTCCAAAAGTATACAATTCTTTGGCGCTGATACCTACATTCTCATGAGTAGACAGGATTGCAATTAACCTGTCCAACTGAGCAATAGTTGAGGTTGGGCTTGAACCGGGAAGATAATCGAAAGAAAGAAGAAGAATTTTTGATGAGCTGATCACACAGGTCTCTACCAAGAATCTAAATTGTTTCTCGTCTAAGCCATCCAAATTGGATTTGATGTGCTGATAAG
>JALUTL010000072.1:0-4037 GCA_027016475.1 Candidatus Heimdallarchaeota archaeon | reverse complement strand
ATAAGCGTTAACGAAATTTGCATAATCTTCCTTGAACCTGTCTTCTCTCCAAGGATTCACCTCAATGACATTCCGCAAGGCAACGACAAAGACGCTATCCAAGGTTTTCATGGTTAACCTGCTTGTTCCTAGTGCGCGGATTATTCTGTGCAGTTCGTCAACCACCCTTTTCAGGGTTTTAGAGCTATATATAAATCCAGTCAATTTTTGGGCAGTTATGTTCTTCAATGTACGGAAGGTCAATTCGTTGATGGATCCATCATCAAACTGGATTTCAATGGCTGTTCCGTGACCAAAGGAGATGAAGTGGTTTTCATCATAACCTTTCTCTCTTAGGGCTTGGTTGAGCAATTTGGCAATTTGAACTGCATGCATTCCCTCAGAAAGGTTGGGTCTGATTTTGTACAGTATCTCTAATGCGTCAAAAATTTCGACACCGGATTGAATCAAATCACGCAAAATGGTTGACACTGAGAAAGGCTCTTGTCTTGTTGGAGTTCCGATTCTGATGTAACCGAATGTTTCATCAAAATCGCGACGAAGAATTTTTACAATCTCAGTGCCATTGGTCACGTTAAGTTATCCTCAGATATCGCCTAATATAGTATTTCGTCAAGACATCAGTTCACTCACTATGATATGATGAAAAATGGGGCAGGATTAGTGAAAAATAAAGAATCAAAAATGATCAAATCAGTCATCCTATTGTATAAGTTTTATTATTGCCTCAACTTACACAAGAAATGTGAGCTTAAACATCAACCAAATTTCGAAACAACTCAAATCCCTCAAAGATTCTATAGGCCAAGTCATTGTGGGACAACAGGAAGTTGTTGAGGGTGTTTTGCTGAGTCTGCTGAGTGATGGTCATGTTTTGTTGGAAGGAGCTCCGGGGTTGGCAAAAACGTTGCTTGTAAGGGCTTTTGCAAAGGCAACGAGTTGCGAATTCAAAAGAATACAGTTCACTCCTGATTTGATGCCAACCGACATTACTGGTGTCAGTGTTTATCAACCAAAAGATGCTTCGTTCAAGTTCCAAAAGGGGCCAGTATTTACAAATTTGCTCTTGGCGGATGAAATAAACAGGGCTCCACCAAAAACACAGGCAGCAATGTTGGAGGCAATGCAGGAAAGACAGGTTTCCGCAGAAAATACAATCTATCCGCTGCCCAAACCTTTCCTGGTATTGGCAACACAAAATCCTATCGAACAGGAAGGAACATATCCGCTCCCAGAAGCTCAGGTTGACAGGTTCATGTTCAAAATCATTGTGAACTATCCTTCAGAGGAAGAAGAATTTGAGATAGTAAAACGCTATACGGCAGGTCATGATGCTTACGATGAATTGGAGAACATAATCCCTTCGATTAGTCCTGAGGAGCTTGTTGCAATTCAGAAGTTTGTCCGAGAGGGCATTCGCCTTTCAGACGAAGTTATGAAGTACATAGTAAGAATTGTAAAGTTAACCAGAGAAAGTGAAGAGGTTTTAATTGGTGCATCCCCACGTGCATCATTATGGTTGGCTATCGCAGGAAAAGCTCATGCGTTGTTTGAAGGACGAGACTATGTCAATCCTGGAGATATCCAAAGGGTGGCTCGGAATATTCTTAGACATAGAGTAATCATTTCTCCAGAATGGGAATTTGAAGGAATTACATCAGATATCATAATTGATAGAATTTTAAGGAATGTTGAGATTCCTAGAGTATAAAGGTGACAAATGACATGAATTCTCGAACGGGTATCCTTCTTTTCATCTTCATGCTTCTGATTTTAGGAAACATTCCTTATACACAGAATGAGAGCATCGTTTCAGGTCAACTGGTCGAAGGAGTTCCAGAATTCTGTACAACCCTTTCTGACCCCTCCAATGTCTGTATTGTTGAAGGAGTTCAATATGAAGCACCTGTTGGGAATGAAAGACCGAAGGCGGTGTTTTGGGGATACCTCTATTGGGAATTTATAGCAGGTCAATCACTTTTCTTCTTTTTCAATACAAGCAACCTGCTCAAAGAACCTAGAATTTATGATCCTGATTTTCCCAACTCACCAAATGCCGTAGAATGGGTAACTTCATCACGAGGGGATTTCATTCAAGTCACTCCATCTGGTAAGCATTTTGCTTACATCATAGAATCATATTACGAACCTGATGTAGTAGAAGATACTGGATTTATCGTCGTGTTTCAATCTCAAGTGGTTAATTTTCCCCTCCCCAGAGCTGATGACGAATTCGCATGGTACAAGGTAGACTATTCGAATACAATTATATTACCCAAAGGGGCAGGAATCGTAAGTTATGCACCAACTGATGATTCCAATGGCCCTGTTAATTTTGAAAGAGTTGAAGAAGGGCGATACATGCTTCATTGGGAGTACAGAAACAGGGCAATGGATTCTAAGCATGATCCATTGATCACACAAGTCACTTACAGTTATGACAGAATCTACTTACAATTTACAGACATTATCTACCGCAATTTGATACAGCAACAAAGACAGCAAGATGAGCAGGATCGACTGAATCTTCTTAACAGCGCTTTTAGGATTATTTCTGCTTTGGCCATTGTTGCTTCCCTCATTTCAGTGTTGGTTGCGTATCTCCTTGTCAGAAAACGGTTTGATCCATTAAAGCAGAAGGCAAGAGAACTGCCTCGAAGACAGGCAATAGATGTAGAAAAGGAACAGGATATGAAAATTGAAGTAAGAAGGATGTTGATGGCAGGATTCATTGTGTTCCTCGTCATCACACCCAACCTTTTTGCTTCAACCCATGCCCAAACCCCATCAGAGAACATCAAATGGTTCGGTCAGTATGAGATTTTCGAGGACAATACCCTCATTGAAACAGTCAGGTTGGATCTTCCAATTCCTCAGTCAGTGATGAAAGTTTGGGTAAACACTTCAAGCGTGTGGAATGTGGAATTCCGAGACGAAAACGGCGTGCCATTGTCAAATGTAAAGGAATTTCCAGATCGATTTGAAATTTCAAATCCGCCACTTATAGTGGAGTACACAATGACCTATCGTTTCAAACCATACGACAATAATGGAATGCTGGTCTATATAGACCGATTTTGGCTGGAATATCCAAATCCGAATGCCCAGTCTGATGAAAGCAGATTTCTCCTTGCAGATATTGATTACAACGTTGTCCTGCCTGAAAAAGCCATAATTTACAGTGCATCCCCTTCGGAAAAAGTACAACTGTTGCGTGACCAAGATGGGAGAAAGAGAGTGAAATTCACGGACACTAACCGTGAAATTGATGCTTTCCACGATGCGTGGGAGACTCAAGTTACATACTCGTTCATCGATGTCCTTGAAGCAATAGAAAAACTTGACACCCAGTTCTATCAATTCAGAACAAAGAATAGAAACATCAATGAAATCATTCGGCAAAATCAGGATCAAATATTGATATTTGCAGTCCTTGGTTTGATTGCTCCCTTGATTTCATTTATCATCGCCTATTGGACATTCAGAAGAAGGGCACTGAAGGAAATCGAACGACTCCAGCAACAGCAGGAGGAACAGATTTTGGTTGAAACAGATCAAATCAACGCATTTCTTGCTGCGAAATCCATTGATCCAAATGAACAGGCTAGGGATGCTTTGTTAGGTTATTATTGGGAATTGGTTTACCGCTTGAAAACCATCACCAAGAAAGATCCAACGAAAGTTGGGTTTGCTGCTTTGGAAAGAGAAGCAAACAGAAGCTTAAAAGATGTCGATTTGGCGGAGCTTATGAATTTGCTCGATGAAGGTCAACTGGTTGAATCTACCGAAGAACCTGTTTCATACGAACAATTTGCAGAATATGCCGAACGGGCTTTAGTCATACTCGATCAACTTTAGGGGTCAGCATATGAAAAACACTTCAATTTTTGGTACAAAATTATCTATTCGAGTAACAATCCTGATAACTATCCTTGCATTGGGCATACCTCATGCATCAAGTGAGATTGGTATTCCCAAGGATTTCATGTTAGATCCAAACGGATTGTATGTAATGAGTGCTTTTGCAGAAACGGATG